>NZ_JAAGPL010000064.1:0-44084 GCF_017104785.1 Burkholderia sp. Ac-20353
TCACCGGGCGATCGTCGTCGGCGACGCGCTCTGACAGCCAGCGCGCGGCGGCGGCGCCTGCACGGCCCATCAGCGCATGCGGCGGCAGCGTCGCGGCCGCGGCGGTTTCGGCGGCACGCAAGTCGGCGACGCGCAACAGCGCGATCGGGGCGGGGGCGGAAAGCGGGCGGGTGACGGTCATGGCGGCGGGAGACGGGGGAGGAGGGCCGCCAGGCAAGCCCGCGCGGCCGGTCAGGTCGTGAAGCGCTCGGTGCGCAGTGCGGCGAGCGTGTCGGCGGGCCAGCGCTGCACGTCGCCGCCGAGGTAATCCGCCACCACTTTAGCAGACCCGCACGCGAGCCCCCAGCCTGCGGGACCGTGTCCGAAATTGACGAACACGCGCGGATGCGGGGTCGGACCAACGACAGGCATGCCGTCCGGCGACAGCAGTTGCGTGCCTTGCCACGACAGCGCGGCCGAGATTTTCGCCGCGCCGGGCACCCAGTCGTGGACGGCCTGCCCGAGCAGCGCGAGCGCGGTCTCCGACAGCGGTTCGGCGAGCGGCCGGGCGGTGTCCTGCAGGCTCTGCAGCACCGCGCCGCCGCCGACCCGCAGCCGCTGGTGGGTGCGCGTCATCGTGATCCGCTTGATCGAATCGACGACGGTCAGGTGCGGCGCATGCTCCTCGTAAGCGACCGGGGCGGTCAGCGTATGGACGCGCACCGGATGCAGCGGCACCTGGAAGCCGAGCCGCTCGAGCAGCGCGAGGCTGCCGGCGCCCGCGGCGACGACGATCGCGTCGGCCGAGATCACGTCGACTTCGCGCGCGTTCGGCGCGCGCCGGTCGCCGGACGGCGGGACGAGCTCGACCGCGGCGCGGCCCGAGTCGACGCGGATCGCGGCAACTTCGGCGCCGAAGCGGAACTGCACGTCGTGTTCGTCGAGCACCTGCTTGACGAGCTTCGCGAACAGCGGGCAGTTCCCGGTGCGCTCGGTATCGAGCAGCACGCCGCCGGCGAATTCCGGCTCGGCGGGCACCGACGGCTCGTATGCCGCGCATTCGGCGGACGTCAGCGTACGGTGCGGCAGCTCGAGCGTGCGCAGCAGTTCGAGTGCGGGTTGCGCGGCGTCCCAGTCGCGCGCGTCGCGCACGACGTGCAGCACGCCGGCCTTCTGTTCGAATTCGAGTTCGAAGCGGGCTTCGATGTCGGCGAGCGCGTCGCGCGACGCGTCGATCAGCGGACGCAGCCGCGCATACTGGGCCGCGAACGCTTCGGGCTCGCGCAACGCGCCGAGACGCTTCACGAAGCGGCGCACCTGGCCGTTCAGCCCGGGCTTGTAGACGATGCCGCTGTCGCGCGGCTGGCGCTGGCGCATGAAGGTCGGCCCGAACCAGACGTCGAGCGGGCTCGGCAGCAGCGTGCCGCCATCGCCGTAGGTCGCGCCTTGCGCGACGGTTGCGTGACGTTCGACGACGCAGACGCGATGGCCGGCCGCGCGCAGCTGGTAGGCGGTGGCGACGCCGCTGATTCCGCCGCCGATGACGATGACATCCATGGATTGCTTCGATGGCGGGCGGCGGCTCGGCCGCCCGATGGGTGATTCGCGTGACGGGCCGCGCTCGGCCCGGTGAACCGCAAATGATAGCGCCAAACAGTGCAAAACGAGCGCCAAGCGAGCGCAAAACGGCCGGCCTGGCGTCGTCGTGCGCGCGTGCCGACCGGACGGGGCTTGGGCAGCGGACTTCCGGGTATAATTACGGCCTTCGTGCGACACGCACGCTCGTGTCCGGGTAGTCCCAACGTAAGGGACATCGACTAGCAGTGTCTGGAGGGGAAACCTTGACCGGCTGCGAGAAGTACACCGCGGTGCATCACGAAGAAGCGCGAGCTTCCGAGTGCAACTGCCCACAAGCGCTGTACTTTTTATTGGTAACGAAGCGAACCCGGTTGGGTACTCCGGGTGTCGCCATAGGCGATGTTCGGTGTGCTGCATTCAACTGGACATCGCATTGCATTGGCCTGATTACCGTCAGGACCCGCCCAGTCAGCGGCTTCACCTCCGCCGACTCGGTGGGGTGTTGTATGCAATTCCTCAAGACATGCGTGGCTTGGGGTTTCGAAGCTTGAGACGAGCGAAAGCTCGGTGTGTCATTGTTCAATCTCTCAGTGGTCGGGAGATAGTGAACCTGTTGTACGACCAGCAGTAGCCTAGGGAGACATGCGTCACTGGTAACGGTGGGGTGTGAAGCTCTCCCGACAATGAAGCCCCCGGATGTATCGGGCGCGTGGCGATCGTGAGATCGCCACGTGGAGATTCGGAGCAGCAATCGGATCGAGGAGCTAGGCTGACTGGCAGGGTCAACGTAAGTGAACTGCTGATAAACCTCGTAATAATTGTGGTGCCAAAGCTGCTGTTAGGCATCGACCAAAAGGTGCGCGGTCGGATAACCCGCTGAAGGTTCGGGTTACGTCGTCATCGGACCGCCGGGGAAGAGGCAGGACCTAAACCAGTCGTGTGACACGCCGGGAACGTGGTAAGCCCGTATGGCTGCCGGGCCATTGGCTCGGCAGGCAGACCGCAAGGGATGTTGTTGGCCGTGCGGGTATGGGAGGACGGAAAAAGCGAATGCCGGGCTGTAATGGCTCGGATAGGGGTTGAGACATCACCCCACGCGAAAGCGGGCAGACTTCCGTCTGGTCTACCGTCGCAAGACGGCTGACTAACCCTCAAGCTGAAATAGTGATTGCTGGTGGTTTCTTAGCCATCAGTGTTGTTCTTTTCCCTTGTGGGAGCAAAACGCTCCCGCAAGGGGCGTGTTGCTTTCCGCGAAGGGATTCACTTCTTTGAGCAGGAGAGCAGCATGAAAGTATCTACCCGTAAGGGTGGGTCTGCGCTTTCCCATGCGCCGAACCACTGGCACGACGTTGATTGGCGCCGCGTGGAACGGAACGTGAGAGGGATGCAGATTCGAATTGCGAAGGCGACGCGGGAAGGTGACTGGCGCAGGGTGAAAGCCCTGCAACGGATGCTGACCCGCACGTTGTCCGCGAAGTTGTACGCGGTACGACGTGTTACGCAAAACCAAGGTGCGCGAACGGCTGGAGTCGATCGCGAACTGTGGGACACGCCTGAGAGCCGATGGGAAGCTGTCGGCAGGTTGAAGCGGCGCGGATACAAGCCTCTGCCATTACGGAGGGTCTTTATCCCCAAGGCTAATGGGAAGTTACGCCCTCTGGGCATACCGACCATGCGGGACAGGGCGATGCAAGCCTTGTACTTGCTGGCCCTGGAGCCGGTGTCGGAATCGACGAGCGACCCGAACTCATATGGGTTTCGGATCAACCGCTCAACGGCCGACGCCATGTCGCAGTTGTTTGTCTCTTTGGCTCAGAAAGCTTCGGCCCAATGGGTTCTGGAGGCAGACATCAAAGGCTGCTTCGACTACATCAACCATGACTGGCTGGTGAACCACGTCCCAATGGACAAGGGGATTCTCCGGAAGTGGTTGAAGGCTGGCCTGATTTACGAAGGGCAGCTACAGGCGACTGAGGCCGGTACGCCACAGGGAGGCATCATTTCCCCGACGTTGGCCAATGTGACGCTGAATGGGCTTGAACGAGAACTTGCGGGGCATCTGAATGCCACGTTCGGGATTGTTCGAGCCAAGAAGCTGAAGGTGAGAGTGGTGCGGTACGCCGACGACTTCGTGATCACCGGCACTTCGCAAGAGGTGCTAGAAAACGATGTCAGACCTTGGGTGGAAGCCTTCCTCGCACAACGAGGACTGCAACTTTCCGAGGAAAAGACGCGGATCGTCCACATCAACGACGGTTTCGATTTCCTTGGGTGGAATTTCCGGAAGTACTCGGGAACGCTGCTCATCAAACCGAGCAAGAAGAACGTAAAGACGTTCTATCGCAAGGTCGAGGAAACAATCAGCGGTAACAAGGCGGCGAAGCAGGAGAGCTTGATCCTTCTGCTGAACCCGATGCTACGAGGATGGGCGCAGTATCACAGCCCCGTAGTTGCCAAGCAGGCGTACACCCGCATGGAGCATCTCGTGGTCAGGAGGCTCTGGCGGTGGTCGAAACGGCGGCATCCAAACAAGGGTAAAGACTGGGTGAAGAGGAAGTACTTTCACACGGTCGGAAACCGTAATTGGGTGTTCGCGGCGCCCACGGTGCGCGAAGACGGCAGTAAGGGCCTTCTGGAGATGTACCAACTCAGCGGTACGGAAATCAGAAGGCACAAGAAGGTGAGAGGGGACTTCAATCCCTTCGATCCCACGATGGAGCAGTACGGCGAAGAGTTGCGGCAGGAGCGTATGTGGAATTCGATGCGCTATCGGAAGCAATGGGCCTCGCTGTACATGTCACAAAGCGGCTGTTGTGCGCATTGCGGCAGTGCCCTGACGGACGAGACGGGTTGGCACGATCATCATCTGGAATATCGGATGCATGGCGGATCGGACTCTCTCTCCAACCGGGTTTTGCTACATCCGGACTGTCATCGGCAGGTGCACGCCGGTAAAATTGCAGTAACTAAGCCGGTCTGGCCGTAGGCCAGATTTTGCTCTTGTAGGCTTGAGCCGTATGCGGGGAAACTCGCACGTACGGTTCTTAGGGGGCCCTTCTTCCGTAAGGAAGGGGGGCTACCCTACCTTTCGCCCCACGTCGCCACCTTGCGCGACTCATCGACGTCAGTCCAGCCCATGGCTCACTTCTCGTGTTTTCCCGGCGCTTCGGCCCTTTCCGATTTCCGTCAGACCCGTCTGCTCGACACGCTCAGGCAGATCGACGCCAACATCGTCGCGGTGCGCGGCCAGTTCCTGCACTTCGTCAACGCCAGTGAGCCGCTGTCGGCCGACGACAGCGCGCGCATCGACGCGCTGATGCACTATGGCGCGCCGTTCGAGCCGGCGGCCGATAAGGGAAGCACCGAAACGTTCGTCGTGCTGCCGCGCTTCGGCACTGTGTCGCCGTGGGCGAGCAAGGCGACCGACATCGCGCAGCACTGCGGCCTCACGCACGTGCGCCGCATCGAGCGCGGCATCGAATTCACGGTCACGCTGAAGTCGGGCCTGCTCGGCGGCAAGAAGGCGCTGTCCGACGACGCGCGCGCCGCGGTCGCGGCCGCGCTGCACGACCGGATGACCGACAGCGTCGTGGCCGCGCGCGACGACGCGAAGCACCTGTTCGACGAACTGCCGGCCAAGCCGCTCGCAACCGTCGACGTGCTCGCGCAGGGCCGCGGCGCGCTCGAGCGCGCGAACGCCGAGCTGGGCCTCGCGCTTGCCGACGACGAGATCGACTACCTCGTCGACGCGTTCCGCAAGCTCGAGCGCAACCCGACCGACGTCGAGCTGATGATGTTCGCGCAGGCGAACAGCGAGCACTGCCGCCACAAGATCTTCAACGCACAGTGGACGATCGACGGCGACGCGCAGGACATGTCGCTGTTCGCGATGATCCGCAATACCGAGAAGCTGAGCCCGCAAGGCACGATCGTCGCGTATTCGGACAACTCGTCGATCATGGTGGGCGCCGAAGCCGAGCGCTGGTTCCCGCGCAACGCGGGCGCGGCCGGTGAGCCCGGTGAACGCTACGGCCGCCACACCGAGCTTACGCACACGCTGATGAAGGTCGAGACGCACAATCACCCGACGGCGATCTCGCCGTTCCCGGGCGCGGCGACCGGCGCGGGCGGCGAGATCCGCGACGAAGGCGCGACGGGCCGCGGCGCGCGGCCGAAGGCCGGCCTGACGGGCTTCACGGTGTCGAACCTCGACCTGCCCGACGCGCGCCAGACGTGGGAAAACGCGCGCGACGCCGCGCAGCCGGTCGGCGAACGCAACCCGAACGAGCCGCACGGCCCGTACGGCCGCCCGGACCGCATCGCGTCGCCGCTGCAGATCATGATCGACGGCCCGCTCGGCGGCGCCGCGTTCAACAACGAATTCGGCCGCCCGAACCTCGGCGGCTACTTCCGCGTGTACGAGCAGAACGTCGGCGGCCAGGTGCGCGGCTATCACAAGCCGATCATGATCGCGGGTGGCCTCGGCAACATCTCCGACGCGCACACGCACAAGCACGACGTGCCGGCAGGTTCCCTGCTGATCCAGATCGGCGGCCCCGGCATGCGGATCGGCATGGGCGGCGGCGCGGCGAGCTCGATGGCGACCGGCGCGAACACGGCCGAACTCGACTTCGACTCGGTGCAGCGCGGCAACCCGGAAATCGAGCGCCGTGCGCAGGAAGTGATCAACGGCTGCTGGCAGCTCGGCGACCAGAACCCGATCCTGAGCATTCACGACGTCGGCGCGGGCGGCCTGTCGAACGCGTTCCCCGAGATCGTCGACGGCGCGGGCAAGGGTGCGCGCTTCGAGCTGCGCAAGGTCGCGCTCGAGGAGTCGGGCCTGTCGCCGCGCGAGATCTGGTCGAACGAAGCGCAGGAGCGCTACGTGCTGGCGATCGCGCCGGCCGACCTGCCGCGCTTCGAGGCGATCTGCGCGCGCGAGCGCTGCCCGTTCTCGGTGGTCGGCGTCGCGACCGACGAGCGCCAGCTGCAGCTCGTCGACGACGAGGCGACCGGCGTCGACGAATATCCGGTCGACATGCCGATGGAAGTGCTGCTCGGCAAGCCGCCGCGCATGCACCGCGACGTCACGCGCGTGAGCACCGAGCGTGCGCCGGTCGACGTGACGGGCATCGCGCTCGCGCAGGTGGCGGTCGACGTGCTGAAGCACCCGACGGTCGCGAGCAAGTCGTTCCTGATCACGATCGGCGACCGTTCGGTCGGCGGCACGTCGGTGCGCGACCAGATGGTCGGCCCGTGGCAGGTGCCGGTGGCCGACTGCGCGGTGACGGCGCTCGACTACGCGGGCTTCAAGGGCGAAGCGATGACGATGGCCGAGCGCACGCCGCTCGCGGTGATCGACGCACCCGCATCGGGCCGCATGTCGGTCGGCGAGGCGATCACCAACATCGCGAGCGCGCCGATCGCGTCGCTCGACAAGCTGAAGCTGTCCGCGAACTGGATGGCCGCGTGCGGCACCGCCGGCGAAGACGCCGCGCTGTTCGACACGGTGAAGGCGATCGGCATGGAACTGTGCCCGGCGCTCGGCATCGGCATTCCGGTCGGCAAGGATTCGCTGTCGATGAAGACGAAGTGGGACGAGCAGGGCGTCGCGAAGGAAGTGGTTTCGCCGGTGTCGCTGATCATCTCCGCGTTCGCGCCGGTCGAGGACGTGCGCCGTCACCTGACGCCGCAACTGCAGCGCGTCGCCGACGCGGGCGACAGCGTGCTGATCGCGATCGACCTCGGCCGCGGCAAGAACCGGATGGCCGGCAGCATCTTCGCGCAGGTCACGCAGCAGGTCGGCAACGAGACGCCGGACGTCGACGATCCGGAAGACCTGAAGCGCTTCTTCAACGCGATCCAGTCGCTGAATGCGCAAGGCAAGCTACTCGCGTACCACGACCGCTCGGACGGCGGCCTGTGGGCGACGGTCTGCGAAATGGCGTTCGCGGGGCACGCAGGCGTGTCACTGAACGTCGACATGCTGACGCTCGACGAGAATCACGAATCCGATTACGGCGACGCGAAGGACTGGGCGAAGCAGACGAGCGGCCGCCGCGAAGACCGCACGCTGCGCGCGCTGTTCTCGGAGGAACTCGGCGCCGTCGTGCAGGTGCGCGCGGCAGAGCGCGACACGGTGCTCGGCGCGCTGCGCGAGTTCGGCCTGTCGGCATGCTCGCACGTGATCGGTACGGTCAACGAGCGCGACGTGATCGAGGTGTACCGCGACGCGAAGAAGATTTTCGACGCGCCGCGTGCCGAACTGCATCGCGCATGGGGCGAGGTGAGCTGGCGCATCGCGCGGCTGCGCGACAACCCGGCCTGCGCGGATGCCGAATACGACGCACTGCTCGACGCGGCCGACCCGGGCATCACGCCGGTGCTGACGTTCGATCCGGCCGACGACATTGCCGCGCCGTTCATTGCGACGGGCGCGCGTCCGCGCGTCGCGATCCTGCGCGAGCAGGGCGTGAACTCGCATCTCGAAACCGCATACGCGTTCGATCGCGCGGGCTTCGATGCGCACGACGTGCACATGAGCGACCTGCTGGCCGGCCGCGCGACGCTCGCGGACTTCGCGGGCGCGGTCGCGTGCGGCGGCTTCTCGTACGGCGACGTGCTGGGCGCGGGCGAAGGCTGGGCGAAGACGGTCCGCTTCAACGCGAACCTGTCCGACATGTTCTCGGCATTCTTCGCGCGGCAGGACACGTTCGCGCTCGGCATCTGCAACGGCTGCCAGATGCTGTCGAGCCTCGCATCGATGATCCCGGGCGCCGAAGCGTGGCCGAAGTTCACGCGCAACAAGTCCGAACAGTTCGAGGCGCGCTTCTCGTTCGTCGAGGTGCAGCAGTCGCCGTCGATCTTCTTCGCGGGCATGGAAGGCTCGCGGATTCCGGTCGCGGTCGCGCACGGCGAAGGCTATGCGGACTTCTCGCAGCAGGGCGACATCAACAACGTCGCGGTCGCGATGCGCTTTGTCGACCATCGCGGCAACGCGACCGAGGGCTATCCGTTCAACCCGAACGGGTCGCCGGCCGGCATCACGTCGGTGACGACCGCCGACGGCCGCTTCTCGGTGCTGATGCCGCACATGGAGCGCGTGCACCGCACGGTTACGATGAGCTGGCACCCGGAAGGCTGGGGCGAGGCGAGCCCGTGGCTGCGCGTGTTCCGCAACGCACGCCGCTGGATCGGCTGACGGGATGATGTTCGACCCGCCTGCGTCGGCCGACGTCGTCACGCTGCGCGACGAGCGCAAAGGCGACGCCGACGCGATTGCCCGCGTGATCGTCGCCGCGTTTGCGGGCGAGCCGCGGGGCGGGCAGTTCGAGCGGCACATCGTCGATGTGCTGCGCGCGGACGGTGCGCTGAGCGTGTCGCTGGTCGCGGAGCGCGACGGGCGCATCGTCGGTCACGTCGCGTTTTCGCCGGTGACGATCGGCGCGGCGAGCGAAGGCTGGTACGGGCTCGCGCCGCTCGCGGTGCTGCCCGACTGCCGGCGCCAGAGCATCGGCGCGGGGCTCGTGCGCACGGGCCTCGATGCGCTGCGCCGGCTCGGCGCGCGCGGCTGCGTGCTGCTCGGCGAGCCTGCGTACTACACGCGCTTCGGTTTCGCGTTGACCGGCGACATCGAGTTTCCGGGCGTGCCGGCCGAGTATCTGCTGGCGCTGTCGTTCGACGCGGCGGCGCCGCGGCCGTCGGGCACGGTCCGCTACCACGACGCATTCCACGTCGCGTAAGCGACGCTCAGCCGCAATGAAAAAGGCCGCTCAGGTGAGCGGCCTTTGCATATGCGAACGCGGTTCGCGTTACTGCACTTTCGCCTTCTGGCGCAGGCCTTCCTCGAACGCCTGCAGCTTCTGCTGCACCAGTTGCTGTGCGATTTGCGCCTTGACCTGGTCGAGCGGCGGCGGTGCGGTGTTGCGGATGTCGTCGACGCGGATGATGTGCCAGCCGAACTGGGTCTTCACCGGCTCGTCGGTCATCTGGCCTTTCTGCAGCTTCTGCGCGGCCGCCGCGAATTCCGGCACGTACGCCTTCGGATCGGACCAGTCGAGGTCGCCGCCGTTCTTGCCCGAGCCCGGATCCTTCGAGTACTGCTTCGCGAGATCCTCGAACTTCGCGCCGCCCTTGATCTTCGCGATCAGGTCCTTCGCCTGCTGCTCGTTGTCGACGAGGATGTGGTGCAGGTGGTATTCGCGGTTCGACACGCCCGACACGAGCTGGTCGTAGCGCGCCTTCACGTCGGCGTCGGTCGGCTGGTTCGTCTTCAGGAAATCCTCGATCATCGAGCGCAGCACGACGGTCTGCTGAGCGACGGCGATCTGCGCCTTCACGTCCGGACGGTTCGGGATGCCGCGACGGATCGCTTCCTGCATCAGGATTTCGCGGTTCACGAGTTCCTGGCGCACGGCCTGCTGCAGTTGCGGGCTGTCGGCCTGGCCTTGCTGGACCAGTTGGGCAACCATGGCGTCGGCGCGCGATTTCGGAATCGGCGTGCCGTTGACGACGGCGATGTTCTGGGCGAATGCCGGCGCCGCTGCGAGAGCGGCCGCTGCGGCCCACAGGCGGGGGGATTTCAGGATCATCGGGAATTCCTAATGAGACGACTGGTTTGAAGATGCGTTGAATTCTTCGGGCGTGTACGCCACGATCGCGAGCGCATGAATGCCACGCTGCATCGCATCGGCGAGCGCATCATACACCAGCCGGTGCCGCGCGACGCGCGGCTTGCCGGCGAACGCGGCAGACACGATCGTGACCGTGTAGTGGCCGCCGGCGGCCGCGCCGGCGTGGCCCGCGTGCTGCGCGCTGTCGTCGCGCACCGCGAGCGACACGGGCGCGAGCGCGGCGGCGAGGCGTGCCTCGATCAGCGCGATGCGCGCATCGGGCGACGCGTGGAGGAAGGCGTCCGTCATGTCACTCGTCCTTCAGGTATTTCGCGAGCCACAGGCTCTGCAGGATGATGAATACGACCATCGCGCCCGTCGTGCCGAACAGCTTGAAGTTCACCCATTGCGATTCGGTGAAGTTGTGCACGACGTACAGGTTGGCGACACCGAGCACGGCGAAGAACAGTGCCCACGCGACGTTGAGCTTGTCCCAGACGGGATGCGGCAGCGTGAGCTGCTTGCCCATCATCTTTTCGATCAGGTTGTTGCCGAACGCATAGCGCGCGGCGAACAGGCCAGTTGCAAACAGCCAGTACAGCACAGTCGGTTTCCATTGAATGAATTTCTCGTCATGCAGGACGAGGGTGGCGCCGCCGAACACGACGATCACGCCGAGGCTGACCCACAGCATGGTGTCGACCTTGCGGTGGCGAAACGCGACCCAGGCAACCTGGGCGAGCGTCGCGACGATCGCGACGGCGGTGGCGGTGAAGATGCCCCAGACCTTGAAGGCGGCGAAAAACAGGATGATCGGAAACAGATCGAACAGGAATTTCATGGTGCTCGCAGCTGCGTGAAAGGCCGCTGATATGACTTGTGCGGCCTTTCACCGTTGTAGGGACCCGCCAGCGCGCCGCCGCGAACCGGGGTCGCCCCGTCGGGGCGGCCGGCCGATTCGCGCCCGGGCGCCGCTTATTCGTGTTCGGGTCGGGACTCGAAGTTTAACGCAGCCGAATTGATGCAGTACCGCAAACCGGTCTGGTCGCGCGGGCCGTCCTCGAACACGTGGCCGAGATGCGCGCCGCAGTGATTGCAGCGGACTTCGACACGCACCATCCCGTGCGTGTAGTCGATCTTCTCGTCGATGACCTCGCCGTTGATCGGCTTGAAGTAGCTGGGCCAGCCGCAGCCGGAGTGGAACTTCGCGCCGGATTCGAACAGCGGGGTGCTGCAGACGACGCACTTGTAGATGCCGGAGTCTTCGGTGTCCGTATAGGCGCCGGTGAACGCACGCTCGGTCGCCGCGTGCTGCGTGACTTCGTACTGCATCGGCGTGAGCCGGCGGCGCAGCTCGGCTTCGTCTTTTTCGTACGGGTAGGACTTGTCGTCGGAATCGTGGGACATGTCGGGTTTCTCCTGAGGGATCGGTCGGTGCGCGGCCGTCACGACGAGCAGCTCACTTCGAGCGAGCCGGCCCAGTCGGGCGGAAGCGCGGCATACGACGCGTATTCGGGTTGTTCGTCGAACGGCCGGCGCAGCACCTGCGCGAGGCGTTCGACTTCGGAAAAGTCCTTTTCCTTCGCGTGCCGGATCGCGACCTCGGCCAGATGGTTGCGCAGCACGTATTTCGGGTTCACGCGATTCATCGCGGCGGCGCGCGCGGCATCGTCGCGTGTTTCCTCGGACAGGCGCGCGCGGTAGAGGTTCGCCCACGCGTCGAACGCATCGCGGTCGATGAACAGGTCGCGCACCGGCGCGTCGCGGCTCGCATCGTGCTTCGACAACTGCGACAGGTGACGGAACGTCAGCGTGAAGTCCGCATGGCTCGCATGCATGACCTCGAGCAGCCGGTTCGCGAGCGCCGCGTCGTCGTCGCGCTCGAGTTCGAGGCCGAGCTTCGCGCGCATCGCGCGTTCGAGCGCGGGGCCGAAGCGTTCCGGAAACTTCGCGAGCGCGGCTTGCGCGTCGTCGACCGCACGTTCGGCGCGCGCGTCGTCGTCGGCGATGCCGTGCTGCAGCCCGATCAGCGGCAGCAGCGCCTGCGCGAGGCAATAGCAGTTCCAGTGCGCGATGCGCGGCTGCATCCGGTACGCGTAGCGGCCGTGCGTATCCGAATGGTTGCAAATGTGGTTCGCGTCGAACGCGTCGACGAAGCCGAACGGGCCGTAGTCGATCGTCACGCCGAGGATCGACATGTTGTCGGTATTCATCACGCCGTGGCAGAAGCCGACCGCCTGCCATTGCGCGACGAGATCGGCAGTGCGCAGCGTCGCCGCCTCGAGCAGCGCGAGGTACGGATCGTCGGCTTCGCGGCAGGCCGGATAGAAGCGGTCGATCACGTGATCGGCGAGCGCGCGCAGCAGGTCGGGGCGGTCGTTCGAGAAGAAGTGCTCGAAGTGGCCGAAGCGCACGAAGCTCTCGGACACGCGCGTGACGACCGCCGACGTCTCGATCTCCTCGCGGATCACCGGCTGGTCGGAGCCGATCACGGCGAGTGCGCGCGTGGTCGGGATGCCGAGGTGATGCATCGCCTCGGAGCACAGGTACTCGCGGATCGACGAGCGCAGCACCGCGCGCCCGTCGCCCATCCGCGAGTAGGGTGTGCGGCCGCTGCCCTTCAACTGCAGCTCGTAGCGGCGGCCGTCGGTGCCGGCGAGTTCGCCGATCGTCAGCGCGCGGCCGTCGCCGAGCTGGCCGGCCCATACGCCGAACTGGTGGCCCGAGTAGACCGATGCGTACGACATCGCGTCCGCGGGCCAGTCGCGGGTCGGATTGCCGGCGAACAGCGCGGCGAATTCCGGGTGATCGACGAGCGACGCCGGCAGTCCGAGCAGCGTCGCGACTTCGTCGGAGAAACCGACCACGTACGGCGCCGGCAGCGGCGCGGCCGGCAAGCGCGTATGAAACGCGGCGCCGAGCTGCACGAACGCGCCGTCGGCGGGCGCGCCGAGCGTGGCGGCGAGGTCGGGGAGGGTGTCAGCCGAGGTGGCTGCGCTTCGGGAAAACGACATGTTGAGCGCCTCTGGGTAAGCCGATATTGTAAGGCGGCGCTGCGCCGCCCGCATGGCGCCGCATGCACCGCGCGCGGAACCCCGCTCACGCCGCAAGCGGGCCTGCGCCGGCTCGAGGCTGTACACCGATTCGCACCTTCACGGAGAACAAGACGATGGGTAAGCCGTTGCTGGGCCAGATGATGGACATGCCGCTCCTGGTGTCCTCGTTGATCACGCATGCCGCGCGGCACGCGGGCGATGTCGAGATCGTGTCGAAGCGGATCGAGGGCGATCTGCACCGCTACACGTATCGCGATTGCGAACGGCGCGCGAAGCAGCTCGCACAGGCGCTCGCGCGGCTCGGCGTCGACGCGGGCGAGCGCATCGGCACGCTCGCGTGGAACGGCTACCGGCATCTCGAGGCGTATTACGGGATCAGCGGGATGGGCGCCATCTGCCACACGATCAATCCGCGCCTCTTCCCCGAACAGATCGCGTACATCGTCAATCACGCGGACGATCGCTACGTGTTCTTCGACCTCAATTTCGCGCCGCTCGTCGACGCGATCGCGCCGCAATGCCCGAACGTGAAGGGCTGGATCGCGATGACCGACGCCGCGCACCTGCCGTCCGGCGCGACGCCGTTCCTGTGCTACGAGTCGCTCGTCGATGCCGAGGACGGCCGCTACGACTGGCCGCGACTCGACGAGCAGCAGGCGTCGGGGCTCTGCTACACGTCGGGCACGACCGGCAATCCGAAGGGCGTGCTGTATTCGCATCGGTCGACCGTGCTGCACGCGTACGGCGCCGCGCTGCCGGATGCGATGAACCTGTCGGCGATGGACGCGGTGCTGCCCGTCGTGCCGATGTTCCATGTGAACGCGTGGGGCCTGCCGTACTCAGTGCCGCTCACAGGCGGCAAACTCGTGCTGCCCGGCAAGGATCTCGACGGCAAGTCGCTGTACGAGCTGATCGAAGCGGAGCGCGTGACGTTTTCCGCGGGCGTGCCGACGGTCTGGCTCGGCCTGATCAACTACATGCGCGAAGCGGGCGTGCGCTTCTCGACGCTGAACCGCACGGTGATCGGCGGCTCCGCGTGTCCGCCCGCGATGCTGCGCACGTTCGAGGACGAATACGACGTGCGCGTGATTCATGCGTGGGGGATGACCGAGCTGTCGCCGCTCGGCACGCTCGCGAAGCTGAACTGGGCGCAGTCGCAGCGTCCGCTCGATGCGCAGCGCCAGCTGCTCGAGAAACAGGGGCGCGTGATCTTCGGCGTCGACATGCGGATCGTCGGCGAGGACGGCCGCGAGCTGCCGTGGGACGGCGTCGCGTTCGGCGAGTTGCAGGTGCGCGGCCCGTGGGTGATCGACCGCTACTTCCGGAGCGACGCGTCGCCGCTCGCCGACGGCTGGTTCCCGA
The DNA here is from genome assembly GCF_017104785.1 of Burkholderia sp. Ac-20353. NCBI lineage: Bacteria > Pseudomonadati > Pseudomonadota > Betaproteobacteria > Burkholderiales > Burkholderiaceae > Burkholderia > Burkholderia sp. Ac-20353. The sequence continues at coordinate 14,588 of NZ_JAAGPL010000064.1, forward strand.
CCGGCGACGTCGCGACGATCGATCCGGACGGCTTCCTGCAGATCACCGACCGCAGCAAGGACGTGATCAAGTCCGGCGGCGAGTGGATCAGCTCGATCGATATCGAGAACGTCGCGATCGCGCATCCGGCCGTCGCCGAAGCCGCGTGCATCGCGTGCGCGCATCCGAAGTGGACCGAGCGGCCGCTGCTCGTCGTCGTCAAGCGCGCGGGCGCGGAAGTGAGCCGCGACGAGATGCTCGCGTTCTATGACGGCAAGGTTGCGAAATGGTGGATACCCGATGACGTCGTGTTCGTCGACTCGCTGCCGCATACGGCGACCGGGAAACTGCAGAAGCTGAAGCTGCGCGAGATGTTCCGCGATTACGCGCTGCCGACGGCGACCTGTTAGCGGTTGTTGGGCGACCGGCGATCGTCGGTCGCCCGCTCCGGGATGCACGGATCCGTCCCCGGATCGCACGAAAAATCAAATTGAACGACCGTGCTTTTTCGTTGTATGCTGCCTCCGTTCGTCTTGGACAAGCGGCCGTTCGACCGCGCACAATGAAGCGCAGCCACCCCGGCGCGCGATGCATGGAGGCAGGCAGATGGCAGTGAATTATTCGACTCGCGACGGCGTGGCCGTCATCACGCTCGACAATCCGCCCGTCAACGGGCTTGGCCTGTCGACCCGGGCTGGCATCCTGGAAGGGCTCGATCGCGCCACGCAGGACCCGGCGATCACCGCGATCGTGCTGACGGGCGCGGGCCGCGCGTTCTCGGGCGGCGCCGACATCACCGAATTCAATACGCCGAAAGCGCTGCAGGAGCCGACGCTGCACACCGTGATCCGTGCGGTGGAAGCGAGCGCGAAGCCGGTCGTCGCGGCGATTCACAGCGTCGCGATGGGTGGCGGGCTCGAGCTTGCGCTCGGCGCACACTACCGGATCGCGGCTCCCGGCGCGCAGATCGCGCTGCCCGAGGTGAAGCTCGGCCTGTTGCCGGGTGCGGGCGGCACGCAGCGGCTGCCGCGCGCGGTCGGGCTCGAGACCGCGTTGAACATGATCGTGTCCGGCGCGCCGGTGCCGTCCGAGCAGCTCGCGAAGAGCGGGCTGTTCGACGAGATGGCCGAAGGCGAGCTGCTCGACGCGGCCGTCGCGTTCGCGCACAAGGCCGGCGCGCAGGCGGGCCCGCACCCGCGCGTGCGCGACCGCGAGATCGTCCACGAGAACGCCGCGGGCTTCATCCAGTTCGCGCGCAATTCCGCGCAGGCCGCCGCGCCGAATTTTCCGGCGCCGCACAAGTGCATCGATGCGATCGAAGCGGGCGTGCTCAACGGCTTCGACAAGGGCCTCGTCGCGGAGCGCGACGGTTTTCTCGCGCTGATCATGACGCCGGAAAGCCGCGCGCTGCGGCACGCGTTCTTCGGCGAGCGCGCGGCGAGCAAGATCCCGGACGTGCCGGCCGATACGCCGGTGCGCGAGATCCGCCGTGTCGCGGTGATCGGCGCGGGCACGATGGGCGGCGGCATCGCGATGAACTTCGTGAACGCGGGGCTGCCCGTCACGCTGCTCGAAACGAAGCAGGACGCGCTCGATCGCGGGCTCGCGACGATCCGCAAGAACTACGACGCGCAGGTGAAGAAGGGCAAGCTCACGCAGGAGAAGCTCGATGCGCGCATGGCGCTGATCACGCCGACGCTGTCCTACGACGACCTGAAGGACGCCGACCTGATCATCGAGGCCGTGTTCGAGGAACTCGGCGTGAAGGAGCAGGTGTTCGGCAAGCTCGACGAAGTCGCGAAGCCGGGCGCGATCCTCGCATCGAACACGTCGACGCTCGACGTGAACCGGATCGCCGCGTTCACGAAGCGTCCGCAGGACGTCGTCGGCATGCACTTCTTCAGCCCGGCGAACGTGATGAAGCTGCTCGAAGTCGTCCGTGGCGAGGCAACCGCGAAGGACGTGCTCGCGACCGTGATGGCGCTCGCGAAGAAGATCCGGAAGACGGCGGTGGTGTCGGGCGTGTGCGACGGCTTCATCGGCAACCGGATGATCGAGCAGTACATCCGCCAGGCGCTGTTCATGCTCGAGGAAGGCGCGCTGCCCGCGCAGGTCGACCGTGCGATCGAGAAGTTCGGTTTCGCGATGGGCCCGTTCCGGATGAGCGACCTCGCCGGCAACGACATCGGCTGGGCGATCCGCAAGCGCCGCTATGTCGAGAAGCCCGATCTCAATTACTCGAAGATCGCCGATCGCCTGTGTGAACTGGGCCGCTTCGGCCAGAAGACCGGCGCGGGCTGGTACGACTACGTGCCGGGCGATCGCAAGGCGAAGCCGTCGGCGCTCGTCGACGAGATGGTCGTCGCGTATTCGAACGAGCGCGGCGTCGAGCGGCGCAAGATCGGCGACGACGAGATCGTCGAGCGGCTCGTGTTCGCGCTCGCCAACGAAGGCGCGAAGATCCTCGAGGAAAAGATCGCGTCGAAGGCGTCCGACATCGACATGGTGTACCTGACCGGCTACGGCTTCCCGCTGTGGCGTGGTGGCCCGATGCTGTATGCGGACACGGTCGGGCTCTACAACGTCGAGCGGGCAATCCGCCGTTACGCGGCCGCGGCGAATGGCGACGCTTGGCAGCTCGCGCCGTCGATCGCCGAACTCGCGAAGGAAGGGCGCGGGTTCAACGGTTGACCGTGCGGTCCGTGCGACAGCGTTGTGTGGGACCGCGAAGCATGGGGCCTGAGTAAGCGCTAAAGCGCTAACTCAGGCCGACACAGGAGACACGCGATGAAACGTACCGACGACGTGCTGCTCGTGATCGACGTGCAGTACGACTTCATGCCGGGTGGCGCGCTCGCGGTGCCGGACGGCGATGCGGTCGTGCCGGTCGTCAACGCGCTCGCCGCGCGCTTCGATCAGGTCGTGCTGACGCAGGACTGGCATCCGCGCGACCACGTGTCGTTCGCGGCGAACCATCCGGGGCGCGAGCCGTTCTCGACGCTCGCGCTGCCGTACGGCGAGCAGGTGCTGTGGCCCGTGCACTGCGTGCAGGACACCGACGGCGCCGCGCTGCATCGCGACCTCGACATCCCGCACGCGCGCCTCGTGATCCGCAAGGGCGGCGACGCGCAGGTCGACAGCTACTCGGCGTTCGTCGAGGCCGATCGCACGACACGCACGGGCCTCGCCGGCTACCTCCGCGAACTCGGCGCGAAGCGCGTGTGGTGCTGCGGGCTCGCGACCGACTACTGCGTCGCGTGGTCGGCACTCGATGCGCGCGCGGCGGGCTTCGAAGCGGCCGTGATCGACGACGCGTGCCGCGCGATCGACCTGAACGGTTCGCTCGCGAACGCATGGCAACAACTGCAGGCGGCGGGCGTGGCGCGAGTCACGGCGGCCGGCGCACGCCCCGCGGCGTAGCGCATTCATTCAATCCAGGAAGCAGGAATCTTTGCATCGGACAGGATCAGCGGCCAGGCACGCGATCCGATCGACAGGAGAACTTAGATGACCGAAGCCGTAATCGTATCGACCGCGCGCACGCCGCTCGCGAAATCGTGGCGTGGCTCCTTCAACATGACGCATGGCGCGACGCTCGGCGGCCACGCAGTCGCCGCCGCGCTCGAGCGCGCGAAGCTCGATCCCGCGCGCGTCGAGGACGTGATCATGGGCTGTGCGAACCCGGAGGGCGCGACGGGCGGCAACATCGCGCGGCAGATCGCGCTGCGTGCAGGGCTGCCCGTGAGCGTGCCGGGCATGACGGTGAACCGTTTCTGCTCGTCCGGACTGCAGACGATCGCGCTGGCCGCGCAGCGGATCATCGCAGGTGAAGGCGACGTGTACGTCGCGGGCGGCGTCGAGTCGATCTCGTGCGTGCAGAACGAGATGAACCGCCACATGGTGTTTGAAGGGTGGCTGCTCGAGCACAAGCCCGAGATCTATTGGAACATGCTGCAGACCGCGGAGAACGTCGCGAAGCGCTACGGGATCTCGAAGGAACGGCAGGACGAGTACGGCGTGCAGTCGCAGCTGAGGGCGGCGGCCGCGCAGGCCGAAGGGCGCTTTGCCGACGAGATCGTACCGATCACCGTGCGTGCCGGCGTTGCCGACAAGGCAACGGGGCGGCTCTACACGAAGGACGTGACGGTCACGGCCGACGAAGGGATCCGGCCGGATACGACGCTCGAAGGCGTCTCGAAGATCCGCTCGGCAGTGCCGGGCGGCGTGATCACCGCGGGCAACGCGAGCCAGTTTTCCGACGGCGCGGCGGCATGCGTCGTGATGAGCGCCGACACCGCGCAGAAGGAAGGCCTGCAGCCGCTCGGCGTATTCCGCGGCTTTGCGGTCGCCGGCTGCGAGCCGGACGAAATGGGCATCGGCCCCGTGTTCGCGGTGCCGAAGCTGCTGAAGCAGGCCGGCCTGAAGGTCGAGGACATCGGCCTGTGGGAGCTGAACGAAGCGTTCGCGGTGCAGGTGCTGTACTGCCGCGACAAGCTGGGGATTCCTGAAGACCGGCTGAACGTGAACGGCGGCGCGATCGCGGTCGGGCATCCGTACGGCGTGTCGGGTGCGCGCCTGACGGGCCACGCGCTGATCGAAGGCAAGCGGCGCGGCGTGAAATACGCGGTCGTGACGATGTGCATCGGCGGCGGGCAGGGTGCAGCCGGCCTGTTCGAAATCGTCTGACCTGTGCGTGGCTGGCGGGCGTCGCGGCGACGCCAGCCACACAGTCCGAATCGTCTCGGTCGTCCACGTCGTCCAGATCGTCAAATTCGCGCCGGCGGCCGCAACGAGCGGAGCCCGGCGCAGCAGCGTCGCAATGTGCGCCATTGCGCGATCCGATACGATCGCGAATCAATCGGTATCGCCCCGACGATGCTGTTTCCCCTTACTTGTCAAACGAATCGCCCCACCTATACTAGGCTCTGGCATTTGTCTTTCGGCAGAACGGGCCGGATCGCGCGTCGCGCGTCGCGCCGACAGCCGCGATACGTGCCCGGCATCTGGAGCGGGCGGCGCATCGTGATCGGACGTCCCCCGCATTCGAACCATGCAACGGATCGATCGGGGGCCGAAGTGACCACGACTTTCTCAGCCGGCGAACCGCCGCGCGCCGTCAGCGCCGTCGCCAAAATCTACGCGAAATGCCTGCTGGTCGGCTTCGCGTTGCTGCCAGCCTATCTGATTGCCTATCTGTGGTTCTTCGGCGATCCACGCCTGACATACGAGAGTCATGTGTTTCATGAACTCGCGATCGCCGCGGCGACGCTCGAGGGCGCATTTGTCACCTATGTGACGTGGGTCTGCTACCGCTCGTCCGGCGAGCCGCTGTTGCGCTGGCTGACGCTCGGCTTCCTCGGTTTCGCGATGATCTATGCGCTGCACGGCATGTTCACCGGCATGGCGCATCACAACATCTGGCTGTTCCTGCTGTACGGGCCAGCATCGCGGCTCGTGATGGCGATCCTGCTGCTGGTCGGCCTGATGTCGTATTCGCGGCCGTCCGATCGCGTCGACAAGCGCACGAGCCTGCGCATCTGGCTGCCGTGGATCGCGTTCTTCATGGTGGTCGACGCTGCGGTCGCGTATATCGCCTATTCGCCGGTGGCCGGCGCGCTCGGTACGCGGCTGTCGATGGAAGGCGGCGCGCTGGTGTTTTCGCTGCTCAACGTCGGCGTGCTGCTCGCGCGGCGCATCCGCTCGCCGCTGATGGTGATCTACGGGATGTCGATCATGGCGTTCGCGCTGTCGTCGCTCGCATTCATCCTCGGCAAGCCGTGGAACCACATGTGGTGGCTCGCGCATGCGATCTTCGCGGGCGGCTTCTTCCTGCTCAGCTACGGCGTCGTGCAAGCGCTGCAGACCACCCGTTCGTTTTCGGCGATCTACAGCCAGGAAGACCTGATGAGCCGCCTCGCGGAATCGATGGCGCGCTCCGAGAGCGCGCTGCAGGAATTGCGCCGCACCAACCAGAAGCTCGAATACCTCGCTGCGACCGATCCGCTGACGGGCGCGTCGAACCGCCGTCAGTTCATCGCGCAGGTCGAGCGCGAGATCCAGCGCGCGGAGCGCGACGGCACGCCGTTCTGCCTGCTCGCGCTCGACCTCGACAACTTCAAGAACATCAACGACGCATACGGGCACCAGATCGGCGACGAGGTACTGCGCGGCGTCGTGCGGCAGTGTCTCGAGGCGATCCGGCCGGCGGGTGGGCTCGCGCGGGTTGGCGGCGAGGAGTTCATGGCGCTGTTGCCCGAGATGCCGCTCGAGGGGGCACGGATGACGGCCGAACGCGTGCGCTCGTCGATCGCGAGTTCGCCGTTCGGGCTCGATTTCAAGCGCGTACAAGTGACGGTCAGCGTCGGCGTTGCGCAATACGGGATCGACGGCAGCACGGTCGATGCGTTGCTGCGCGCGGTCGACGAGCGGCTCTATCAGGCGAAGCGGGAAGGGCGGAACCGGGTTGTGGCGGGGTGAGGTGCGGCGGTTCGCAACTTCGGTTCCAGTGGACATCTGATGGATGGCTGATCGCGTCGTCATTCGCAGCTCCGGCGAGCAGTGGAGCGCGATCGTGATCCTCGGCGCGATCGGGCTGCCCCGTTCCGTTCCTCGCGGTCGTCTTCGGCTTCGGTGACCAGCTTGTGCCGGATTGCCAGCACGCGCAACGCGACGGCAATTGAACGCCGAAGACGGGTAACGCCCGGTCGAGCTTCGCAATACAGCCCATCGGAACCTGCAAGTTTGGTAGGCTTGGCGCCTGCCGTCGCGTGCACGCATCTCGACGCCGAAGGCGGCGTCGTGAAAAGGAGGGTATCGTCGCTGGACGTGCGGCGCGAAATCGCTTCGATACCCGCTTTTGCTTCGGCCGGGCGTCGAGATCGACGAGAGCGGACGAACGCCGGCGAATGCACAACTGCAGGGAAAATCCCGGCCGGCAAGGTTTGCAGCCAAAATGGCGAACCATCACGAAAGGAGCAAACGAAGTGATCAGACATATTGTCATGTGGAAGCTGAAGGAATCGGCCGAAGGCGCGACGCGTGCGCAGAACGCACTGAAGCTGAAGGAAAAGCTCGACGCCTGCCGCGACATCGTGCCGGGCATCCTGCATCTCGACGTGGGCGTCGCGACGCCGGGCCTCGAAGCCACCTACGACGTCGTGCTGGTGTCCGACTTCGCGGACAAGGCCGCGCTCGACGCTTACCAGGTGCACCCCGTCCACGAGGAAGTGAAGAAGTTCGTCGCGGCCGTGCGCGAAGAGCGCCAGTGCATCGACTATCTGGTCGACGACGCACGATGAGCGACGCAGCACAACAGGCCGATGGCCCGTCGATCGAGAGCCCGTTCGTCGACATGCTCGGCGTGCAGCTCGTGTCAGCGAAGGACGGCAAGAGCGAGATCGCGCTGCTGCTCGACGAGCGTCACATGAACACGTGGAGCATCGCGCACGGCGGCGTGACGATGACGCTAGCGGACGTCGCGCTCGCGATGGCCGCGCGCAGCCTGACCGATGACGGTGTCGGCGTCGTCACGGTCGAGATGAAGGTGAACTTCATGCAGCCGGGCCGCGGCGAACTGCGCGCCTACGGGCGCGTGATGCACCGCTCGACGACGATGGCGTACTGCGAAGGCGAGGTGCGTGACAGCGACGGCCATTTCGTCGCGAAGGCGCTCGGCACGTTCAAGTACATGCGGCGGCTCGCGGTGGGCCGCGACATCAAGCGGCAACGCACCCGCACCGCGCCGGACGCGCATCCCGGCCCGAGCGACGTGTAAGGTCGCAATACGCGGCTCTGCCTGTACGGCAGGGCCGTTCTCGTTTGCGGCGCGCGATCGTATGCGCCCGCGCTCGCGGAGCTGACCGAGCTCGTCGCGACGAAGCAGCTGCACTACCGCGTATCGATCGCGTACAGGCTCGAGCGTGCGCCCGAAGCGTTCGTCGGGATGCTGAAGGGCCACAACTTCGGCAAGCAGCTCGTGCAGCTCGTCTGACGCGGGCATGGCATCATGTGACGCTTGTCCGTGAGCGGCGCCGTGCAGGCGCCCGTTATTTCCGATGCCGCTGAATCCGAAGATCGCCCAGATACTCGACATGGTCGAGCGCGCGAAACGTCCGTCCTACCACCACCAGACGCCGCAGCAGGCGCGCGCCGCCTACGAGAGGAGCGCGCCGATCCTCGACGTGGTGCCCGCGCCGATGCATACGGTCGAGGATTGCGTCGTGCCGACGCGCGATGGCCGCTCGATCGGCGCGCGCCTGTATCTGCCGATCGAGCCGAGCCTGGCCGAGCCGCTGCCGGCGCTCGTCTACTATCACGGCGGCGGCTTCACGGTCGGCAGCGTCGACACGCACGATGCGCTGTGCCGGATGTTCGCACGCGACGCGCAATGCGCGGTGCTGTCGGTCGACTACCGGCTCGCGCCCGAGCACAAGTTTCCGACCGCCGTGAACGATGCGGACGACGCGCTGCGCTGGCTGCATCGAGAGGCGCATGCGTTCGGCGTCGACGCGGCGCGGCTCGCGGTCGGCGGTGACAGCGCGGGCGGTACGCTCGCGACCGTCTGCGCGGTGCTCGCGCGCGACGCGGGCCTTCGCGTCGCGCTCCAGCTGCTGATCTACCCGGGCGCGACCGGCCACCAGCAGACCGAATCGCATGCGCGGCTCGCGAACGGCTTCCTGCTGTCGCAGGACACGATCCAGTGGTTCTTCTCGCAATACCTGCGCGAACCGGCCGATCGCGACGACTGGCGTTTCGCGCCGCTCGACGGCACGCGCGGCGCGCCGTCGTTCGCGGGCATCGCGCCCGCGTGGATCGCGACCGCCGAGTACGATCCGCTGAGCGACGAAGGCGTCGCGTATGCGGGCAAGCTGCGCGCGGCGGGTGTTCCGGTCACGCTGACCTGCTACCCGGGAATGATTCACGAGTTCTTCAAGATGGGCGGCTACGTTCCCGAAGTGCGGGCCGCGCATGCGGACGCGGTTGCGGCGCTGCGGGCGGCATTCGACGACATCTGACGGCTGGCAGCTAGCGGTGACTCGGCCGCGCGGAGGGGGCATGGCGGACTGCGTGGTGGAAACGGGTGACTGGGCAACGCTGGGCGGCGACGCTGCGCGCATTCGCGACGCGGTGTTCGTGCGCGAGCAGCGCATTCCGGCGGAAATGGAACTGGACGACGACGATCCGCTGTCGCGCCACGCGGTCGCGTACCGGATCGATCGCGCAACCGGCGCGCGCCGCGCTGTGGCAACCGGACGGCTGCTGCCGACGGCCACGATCGGCCGCGTCGCGGTGCTCGCCGACGTGCGCGGGCAGGGCGCCGGGTCGGCCGTGCTGCACGCGCTGCTCGACGAGGCGCGGCGGCGCGGCGATCCGCTCGTGCGGCTCTATGCACAGGAACCGGCCGTGCCGTTCTACCTGCGGCACGGTTTCTCGGCGGTCGGAGCGCGCTTCGTCGAAGCCGGCATCCCGCACGTCGAGATGACGCGCGCGCCCTGAGCCGACGACGCGGCAAACGCGGGCCTACGCCCGCGTCAGCGGACCTGCGTCGCGTCGATGTCGAACGTGAACGTGCGCTCGAACGCGCCGGGACGGACGATGCGATGCGAGCCGTCGTCGTCGCAGCGTTCCTTGATGTCGACCGTCAGCCGCACGCCTTCCTTCATCGTGACCCGCAGCGCGGTCGTGCCGCGCGTGCCGTATTCGGGCGTCTCGATGAACGCGGCGGACAGCGCGCGCTCGCGTTCGAGCGGGATGCCCGTGTGCGGCAGCACGTCGTCTTCGGCGATGTGCGGGTCGCGCATCAGCGCGATCAGGTCGTCGAGCGGCGGCGCCGGGTCGTCGGTCAGCATGGTGCCGAGTTCGGCGCGCTTGCGCACCACTTTCGGCCAGGGCGTGTCGAGCCGCGCGTTCGACAGCGCGTGCACGCCGGCCGGGACCAGCGCGGGCGCGGCGACGCCGCTCTCGCCCTCGGCCGCGCGGTTGCAGAACCACGCGAGCTCGCGCCGCTTCCAGTTGCCGACGAGCAGGTTGAAGCCGTTGTACATCGCCGCGTGCTCGGCGAGCCGCGCGAGGTAGTCGAGCGGTGCGACCGGCTGCCCGCCGAGGTAATCGGACACGAGCTTGCCGCGGGTCGGCGCGCCTGCGCGGATGTCGAACGGCGCACGGTAGTTCGTGAGCGCCGCGAAGCGGCCGTCGCGCGACACACCGAGCCACGTGCCGCCGGCTTCGAGGTCGCGGCCGGCCAGCACGCCCGGCACTTCCTCCCACCAGGAGAGCGGCGCGCTCGTGCGGCGGAAGAACTCGTCGCGGTTGGCGGTCAGGGTAAAGACGGGACCGGCGGCGGCATCAGGCTGCCAGTCGAAGGCAATCAGACACATCGGGCGAATCTCTCGCAGAAAACTTCAGGCGCCGGCCGCAATGCACAGGCCAGCGCGCGAACGAATGGATGGCCGGTCACACTTCCGTCGGCCACGCGTAGGGCAGCGGCACGAACGCGAGCGTCGGGCCGTCGGCCGCGCCGAGATGCACGCTGCCGCTGTCGAGCGCGGTGAGCTTGATCTCGACGAGCGCGTCGACGCCGCCTGCCGGTGCGGCCGCCGCGTTGACGATCATCCCGCACGGCTGGCCCGGGTCGTCGCTGTGGAACAGCTCGATGCCCGCGCGTGCCGTGTCGGTGTCGCCCGCGACATGCGCGAGCGCGGTGCGGCGCTTGATCGTGCCGCGATAGTGGCTGCGCGCGACGATTTCCTGGCCCGGATAGCAGCCCTTGCGGAAGTTCACCGCACCAACCACGTCGAAGTTCACCATCTGCGGCACGAACTGCTCGACGGCCGGCTGCGTAATGCGCGCCTCGCCCGCGCGGATGTCGAGCCAGTCCCACACGGCCGGCGACACGGCAGGCAGCTTGCCGTCGAGCGCGGCGATGCGCGCATCGACGTCGGCGCGCGTGCCGATCCACAGGTAGCGTCGCTTGCCGGCCGCGTCGGGCACGCGGATCAGCGTGCCGGCGGGGCCGTCGACCTTCACGTGCACGCCGTCCGGCAGCGCGTCGAAGATACCCGACAGTGCGCCGCGCACGTCACCCGCGAAGCCGATCACGGCGAGCGTGTCGCTCGCGTCCGACAGCTTCGCCTTCGCGCGCAGCACGAACATCGACAGCCGCTTCTGCGCGGCGGCCTGCACGTCCTTCGACACGAGGAGCCGCACGCCGTGACCCGCGCGCCACGCGAGAAACGACGCGAGCAGGCGCCCCTTCGGCGAACAGTAGCCGGCGAGCCTTGCGCTCGCGGGGTCGAGGTGCTCGATGTCGTTGGTGAGCTGGCTGTGCAGGAACGTCGCGGCGTCGTCGCCGGCCACGTCGATCACGCCGAACTGCGGGAGCGGCATGTACGCGCCCGGCGCGTCGAAATCGGCGGCGGACGGGCGGGGGAATACAGGGAGCGAGGCGGGGGCGGCGGCCTGGGCGGCCGTTGTAGCGAACGGTGTGCTCATGGAACGAGGAAACTGTCGATTTGTATGCGGCGTGCGCGAACGGGTGTGGCATGGACCCTGACGAGACGCGATCCATGCTCATGTCAGGCGCTGACCGGATTCTGCAATGCCTTGGCGTCGCTGGAGCGTCATGCTCCGGTCGCGCCAAGGCCGGTCACGCCATTCTAGTCGCTCGCGCCCGATCCCGCAGACCTTCCCGGCTGCCCCCACGATGCGCATGGCTTTACGGAGCGCGCCAGCGATCCCGCAGCCGCATTCCTGGCATGCGATGCGGGCGCCTTGCTCCCGGTGATGCGATCCGAAATTGAATCGATGGCCGACGATGGCGCCGAGATGCTGTGACCAAAGCATGCCCACACCGATACAATGTAGGGCTCGACATCCCCGAAAGGCCACCAGCGTGGCCAGGCCCCAACGCCGATCGGCGCGAGGCTTTTCGTTAAAAATCAGTGCGTTACTGCTTTAAAGTCAACTGCCTATTGTGCTGTCCCTATTGAAGAAATCCGCCGCGACGTTCGCGGCGGTGGCCATCGTCGCGGCCGCAGCCGGCGCGGGCGGCGCGTATTACTGGGCGACCCGGCCGCTGCTGCTCGGCGCGGCGTCGCTCGACGTCACGATCAAGCCCCGCAGCAGCGTGAAGAGCGTCGCCCAGCAGCTGAAGCGCGGCGGCGTGCCGGTCGAGCCGTTCGCTTTCGTCGTCATGACGCGCGTGCTCGGTCTGTCGAGCCAGCTCAAGTCCGGCAACTACGAATTCAAGACCGGTATCACGCCGTACGAAGTGTTGCAGAAGATTGCGCGCGGCGACGTCAACGAATACGTCGCGACGGTGATCGAGGGCTGGACCTTCAAGCGGATGCGTGCGGAACTCGACGCAAATCCGGCGCTCGCGCATTCGACGGCCGGGATGAGCGATGCCGACCTGCTGCGCGCGATCGGCGCGCCCGACAGCGCGGTGCAGCGCGGCAGCGCCGAGGGCCTGTTCTTTCCCGACACCTATCTGTTCGACAAGGGCACGAGCGACCTGAACATCTACCGGCGCGCGTTTCGTCTGATGCAGACGCGGCTCGACGAGGCATGGGCCGCGCGCGCGCCGGGCCTCCCGTACAAAACGCCTTACGAAGCGCTGACGATCGCGTCGATCGTCGAGAAGGAAACCGGACACGCGGCCGACCGTGCGTTCGTCGCGGCGGTGTTCGCGAACCGGCTGCGCATCGGCATGCCGCTGCAGACCGATCCGTCGGTGATCTACGGGCTCGGCGATGCGTACGACGGCCATCTGCGCAAGCGCGATCTGCAGGCGGACACTCCCTACAATACGTACACGCGGCGCGGCCTGCCGCCGACGCCGATCGCATTGCCGGGCACGGCCGCGTTGCAGGCGGCGATCAATCCGGCGGCGACGGGCGCGCTGTACTTCGTCGCGAAGGGCGACGGCACGAGCGTCTTTTCCGACACGCTCGGCGATCACAACAAGGCCGTGGACAAATACATACGAGGTCAATAGATGGCGCGCGGTAAATTCATCACGTTCGAGGGCATCGACGGGGCGGGGAAGACCACCCACCTGAACTGGTTCTGCGAACGGCTCCAGGACAAGCTGGCCGGGGCCGGCAGGCAGGTCGTCGTCACCCGCGAGCCGGGCGGCACGCAGCTCGGCGAGAAGCTGCGCGAGATCCTGCTGAACCAGCCGATGGACCTCGAGACCGAGGCGCTGCTGATGTTCGCGGCGCGCCGCGAGCACCTCGCGCTCGTGATCGAGCCCGCGCTCGCGCGCGGCGACTGGGTCGTGTCCGACCGCTTCACCGATGCGACGTTCGCCTACCAGGGCGGCGGCCGCGGGCTGCCGCGCGACAAGCTCGAGACGCTCGAGCGCTGGGTGCAGGGCGGCTTCCAGCCGGACCTGACCGTGCTGTTCGACGTCGCGCCGCAGGTTGCGAGCGAGCGGCGCGGCGCCGCGCGGATGCCCGACAAGTTCGAGAGCGAATCCGACGCGTTCTTCGCGCGCACCCGCGGCGAATACCTGCGGCGCGCGGAAGAGGCGCCGTACCGTTTCACGATCGTCGACGCGACGCAGTCGATCCCCGAGATCCGCAAGCAGCTCGAAGGCGTGCTCGCCGCGCTGTAATGTGTCGCTGTAACGCGTCGCTGTAACGCGTCGCTGTAACGCTCAACAGAGGAAGCAGATGATCTATCCGTGGCAAACCGACGACTGGAACCGCCTGCAGCAGCTGCGTGCGCAATGGCCGCACGCGCTGTTGCTGCACGGCCAGGCCGGGATCGGCAAGCTGCGTTTCGCGCAGCATCTCGCGCAGGGCTTCCTGTGCGAAACGCCGCAGGCGAACGGCGAGCCGTGCGGCACCTGCCCGGCCTGCAACTGGTTCGAGCAGGGCAACCATCCGGACTACCGGATCGTGCTGCCGGAAGCGCTTGCCGGCGAAGCGCCTGGCGCGGCGGACGACGCGAAGCCCGCGGACGCGGACGACGGCGGCAAGAAGACCCGCGCGCCGAGCAAGGAAATCAAGATCGAGCAGGTGCGCGCGCTGCTGGATTTCTGCGGCGTCGGCTCGCACCGCGGCGGCGCGCGCGTCGTCGTGCTGTATCCGGCCGAGGCGCTGAACGTCGCCGCATCGAACGCGCTGCTGAAGACGCTCGAGGAGCCGCCGGCGGGTGTCGTGTTCCTGCTCGTGTCGGCGCGCATCGACCGGCTGCTGCCGACCATCATCAGCCGATGCCGGCAGTGGCCGATGACGGTGCCGGCGCCGGACGCGGCCGCCGCGTGGCTCGCCGCCCAAGGCATCGCCGACGCGCCGGCGCTGCTCGCCGAGGCGGGTGGCGCGCCGCTCGCGGCGCTGGCGCTTGCAAGCGACGAGAACCGTCCGCTGCGCGATTTCACGCTCGGCCAGCTCGCGGCCGGCGTGGGGTGCGACCCGTTCGCATGTGGCGAGACGCTGCAGAAGCTGCCGGTGCCGCTCGTGCTCGGCTGGCTGCAGCGCTGGCTGTACGATCTGCTTGCGCAGCGGATGGCGGGCGCGCCGCGCTACTTCCCCGCGCATGCAGCCGCATTGGCGCGCTGCGCGAACGCGCTCGACGCGAATGCGTTCGCGCGCTTCATGAAGGCCGTGACGCGCCAGCGGATGGTCGAGAATCATCCGCTCAACGCGCGGCTGGTATTCGAGGAGCTGTTTCTCGGATATCGCGACATGTTCGCGTGAGCCAGGATTGGCTTCGATTGGTTGATAGGCGATGACCGATATCGATCGGGACGTGACCGACGCCGATCTGCCCGCGAACTGCCCGCGATCGCCGGCACGCGGGCCGGCCGCGTGCCGCGCGCGTCGCCCGTCAACCGGAGCGGCCCGCACGGGGCGCCCCACGTAACCCGTTATCGGGAAACTTCAGGAAACGTCAGGAAACGCGATGTTCGTCGATTCTCACTGCCACATCAATTTCAAGGGTCTCGCGGATCGCCTGCCGGCGGTGCTCGAGAACATGCGCGAGCATGACGTCACGCACGCGCTGTGCGTGTCCGTCGATTTCGAGACGCTGCCCGACGTGCTCGCGATCGCCGACGCGCACGACAACGTCTATGCGTCGGTCGGCGTCCATCCCGACCACGAGGACGCGCAGGAGCCGACGCTCGCCGAGCTCGTCGAGCTGGCCGCGCACCCGAAGGTCGTCGCGATCGGCGAGACGGGCCTCGACTACTACCGGCTCGAAGGCCGCTCGATCGCCGACATGGAATGGCAGCGCGAGCGGTTCCGCACGCACATCCGCGCCGCGCATGCGACGGCCAAGCCGCTGATCATCCATACGCGCGCGTCGTCGGAAGACACGCTGCGGATCATGGCCGAGGAGCGCGCGGAAGTGCCGGGCGGCGTGATGCACTGCTTCACCGAGACGTGGGCCGTCGCCGAGCAGGCGCTCGCGCAGAACTTCCATATCTCGCTGTCGGGGATCGTCACGTTCAAGAACGCGACCGACGTGCAGGACGTCGCGCGGCGCGTGCCGCTCGACCGGCTGCTGATCGAGACCGACTCGCCGTACCTCGCGCCGGTGCCGTATCGCGGCAAGCCGAATGAACCTGCGTACGTCAGCCATGTCGGACGCTTTATCGCGTCCGAGCGCGGGATCGCCGTCGAGGCGCTCGCCGACGCGACCACACAGAACTTTTTCCGGCTGTTCAAGATCGCCCGCTGACGGCGGCGCGATGCAGCCGACAACCCAGGGAAGGAGCCCACAACAATGACGAAGCCGATCAAACATCTGCCGAAACGCGCGTCGGCGGCCGCACTCATCGCCGCCGCGCTCGTCGCGGGCGGCCTGTTCGCGTCTGCCGGCGCGCACGCGGAATCGCTCGACGCGATCGTCAAGGCGGTCAAGTTCGACGACATCGCCGATATCGGCAAGCAGCTGAAGAACGGCCTCGATCCGAACACGCTCGCGCCGAACGGCGATCCGCTCCTCGTGGTCGCCGCACGCGAGAAGTCCGACAAGGTGGCGGCGGCGCTCGCCGCCGCGCCGAACGTCGATCTCGAGAAGGAAGACAAGGCCGGCGAGAACGCGCTGATGCTCGCGTCGCTGAACGGCGACGTCGGCCTCGTGAAGCTGCTGATCGACAAGGGCGCGGAAGTCAGCAAGAAGGGCTGGGCGCCGCTGCACTACGCGGCGACCAACGGCCAGGACGCGGTCGTCAAGGTGCTGCTCGACCACGACGCGTACATCGACACCGCGTCGCCGAACGGCACGACGCCGCTGATGATGGCGGCGCGCGGCAACCATGCGACGACGGTCAACCTGCTGCTCGACCAGGGCGCCGATCCTCAGGTGAAGAACCAGCTCGGCATCACCGCGCTCGAGTTCGCGAAGCACTACAAGGCGCCGGACGCGACGGAGATCCTGTCCAAGCGGACTGTGCGCGTCGGCGCATCGTCGCCGGCGGATGCGCAAAAGAGTGCAAAATGAGGGTTTTCGGCGCGGCCGGCTTGGGTGCGGCCGGCATCCCGGCACCGCCGCGCCGATCATCGCAGCGTGCGGCTCCGGCCGTATAGACAAAAGGAACACCATGTTGCGGGCTATGTTTTGTGCCGCGGCGTTTGCCGTGCCGCTGACGGCGGCGGCGTTCACGGGCGCGGATCTCGACCGGCTGTGCGCGAAAACGGACGTCAAGTCGCGGGCGTCGTGCGCGGCCTACATCGAAGGCGCTGCCGATGGCGTCTACAACACCATCGACGCGATCGGCGGCACGACCGGGCCGCGCGTCGGCCAGTATTTCTGCCTGCCGCCTGACATCAAGGCGCAACAGATGACCGACGCGGTGCGCAAGTACATCGCGGAGAATCCGAAGCTGGCCGACTATAACGCAAGCACCGCGGTGTCGCTCGGCCTCGGCAAGGCGTTTCCCTGCAAGGGCGGCAACTGACCTCGCGCCGTGTCCGGGCGGGTGCCGCGCCCGGACCTTGCTGACGCATCCCGGGCGACGCGCGCGTCGTCCCGAACCGAAAAGCAGCTCAGGCCGATGATTTCAATCGAGGAACTGCAGCGCATCGCCGATGCGCCATTGCATTCGTGGCTTGGCACGCTGGCCGTGTCGGCCGTCGTGTTGCTCGTCGGCGCGGCCATGCACCGGATCGGCGCACGTATCGTCAAGCGCATCGCGCGCCCGTATCCGATGATGAGCGTCGTGCTGCGCTACATCGACAAGCCATCGCTCGTCACGCTCGCACTGCTCGCGCTCGAATTCCTGTGGGTGCAGGCCGACGACGGCATGTCGTTCGTGCGCGGGATGCGCGCCGCGGCGGCCGTCGGCACGATCGTCGCGCTGACCTGGCTGCTCGTGCGGCTCGCGGCAGCGGTGGGCGAGGCGATCATCCAGGCGCATCCGGTCGACACCGCGGACAACCTGCAGGCGCGCAGCATCCATACGAAGGCGCGCGTGCTGTCGCGCACCGTGATGATCCTGATCGTGATCATCGGCACCGGCGCCGCGCTGATGACATTCCCGAACGTGCGCCAGGTCGGCGCGAGCCTGCTCGCGTCGGCCGGGGTCGCGGGCCTCGTGGCCGGTATCGCCGCGCGCCCGGTGCTCGGCAACCTGATCGCGGGCCTGCAGATCGCGCTGACGCAGCCGATCCGGCTCGACGACGTGGTCGTGATCCAGGGCGAGTGGGGGCGCATCGAGGAGATCACCGGCACCTACGTGTCGGTGCGTCTGTGGGACCAGCGGCGGCTCGTCGTGCCGCTGCAGTGGTTCATCGAGAACCCGTTCGCGAACTGGACGCGCAACAGCGCCGAGATCATCGGCACGGTGTTCCTGTCGGTCGACTACCGGACGCCGCTCGCGCCGCTGCGCGACGAGCTTGCGCGGCTCGTGCAGGGTGCGCCCGAATGGGACGGCCGCGTGCAGGTGCTTCAGGTGACCGATGCGACCGAGCGCACGATGCAGTTGCGGGCGCTCGTCAGCGCGGCGGATTCGTCGCTGTGCTTCGACCTGCGCTGCCGCGTGCGCGAAGGGCTTATCGCGTATATCCAGGCGCACTATCCGCAATGCCTGCCACGTAGCCGCACCGAACTGTACGCCCATGCGTCCTCGGCGGACGCGCGGCACGCCGAGCGTCCGCACGCGCCTGCCGCCAGCACGGCGGCCAACACTGCAGCCAACACCGCAGCCGATCCGACGGCCACCGGCGGACGCTGACCCGAACCGATTCATGACGGCTCTCCACACCCTCGCCATCGCCAACTACCGCTCGCTGCGCGAGCTGATCGTGCCGCTCGCGGCATTGAACGTCGTCACCGGGCCGAACGGCAGCGGCAAGTCGAGTGTGTACCGCGCGCTGCGGCTGCTCGCCGATACCGCGCAGGGCCGCGTGATCCCGTCGCTCGCGCGCGAAGGCGGCCTGCCGTCGACGCTGTGGGCGGGCCCCGAGCGGTTCTCGCGATCGATGCTGTCCGGCGACACGGACGTCACCGGCACGGTGCGCAACGGGCCCGTGAGCCTGAGACTCGGTTTCGCGTGCGACGATTTCGGCTATGCGATCGACCTCGGGTTGCCGGTGAAGAACGACGCGTCGATGTTCAGGCTCGATCCGGTCGTCAAGCGCGAATGCATCTGGGGCGGGCCGCTGCTGCGGCCGTCGACGCTGCTGGTCGACCGGCAGGGCGCACAGATCCGCGCGCGCACCGGGTCGGGCGACTGGCAGACCGTCCCGCAGCCGGTCGCGAGCTTCGACAGCATGATGACGGAGTTCGCCGATCCGCGTGGTGCGCCGGAAATGATCGCAGTGCGCGAGCGGATCCGGTCGTGGCGCTTCTACGATCATTTCCGCACCGATGCGCAAGCACCCGCACGGCAATCGCACATCGGCACGCATACGCCGGTGCTCGCGGACGACGGCGCCGACCTTGCCGCCGCGCTGCAGACGATCCGCGAGATCGGCGACGGCGCGGCGCTCGACGCGACAGTCGACGATGCGTTCCCCGGCGCGTCGGTCGAGATCGACAATCCGGGCGGCCGCGGCCGGTTCGACGTGCTGATGCGCCAGCCGGGGCTGCTGCGGCCGCTGGCGGCCGCCGAACTGTCGGACGGCACGCTGCGCTACCTGCTGCTCGCGGCGGCGCTCCTGACGCCGCGGCCGCCGGCGCTGATGGTGCTGAACGAACCGGAAACGAGCCTGCACCCGGACCTGCTGCCCGCGCTCGGCCGCCTGATCGCGCAGGTGGCGCGGCATTCGCAGGTGATCGTCGTGTCGCACGCGGCGCGGCTGATCGCGACGCTCGAGCGCGAGGCCGGCTGCGAATCGCTCGTGCTCGACAAGCAGCTCGGCGCGACCGGGCTCGTCGACGCCGACACGCGCGATCTGCCACCGTGGAAATGGCCGGCGCGCTGACGCGCAGGCGGGACGCACTGCGTGCGGGGCCGGACGGACCGGACTCCGCAACCGGACTGCGCGACTGGACTCCATGACCGGATCCCGTAACCGGACCCTGTAACCAAACCCCGGAATGTATCCGGCCTGTAACAACGCCCATAAAATGCAAGACGGCCGGTGCTGCGCTGCCGGATCGCTAATAATGAGAAATTCGGCCGGCACCGTTCCGGCCCCATGGAGACGTGGAACATGAGAATTGCCCAGATCGCCCCGCTGACCGAGTCGGTGCCGCCGAAGCTTTACGGCGGCACGGAGCGCGTCGTGTCGTACCTCACCGAGGCGCTCGTCGACCTCGGGCATGACGTGACGCTGTTCGCGAGCGGCGATTCGACCACGCGCGCGAAGCTCGAGCCCGTGTGGCCGCGTGCGCTGCGGCTCGACTCGTCGATCCGCGACCGGATCGCGCCGCACATGCTGCTGATGGAAACGGTCGCACGCCGCGCGAAGGAATTCGACGTGCTCCATTTCCACATGGACTACTACTCGTTCTCGATCTTCAACCGCCAGGAGGTGCCGTACGTGACGACGCTGCACGGCCGGCTCGACCTGCCCGAGCAGCAGCCGGTGTTCGACACGTTCAACACGGCGCCGGTGATCTCGATCTCGAACGCGCAGCGCCAGCCGCTGCCGCAGGCGAAATGGCTGACGACCGTCTATCACGGGCTGCCTGAATCGCTGTATACGCCGCAGCCCGTCGAGCCTCGCTATCTCGCGTTCCTCGGCCGCATCTCGCCGGAGAAGCGCGTCGATACGGCGATCCGCATCGCGCGGCAATGCGGACTGCCGATCAAGGTCGCCGCGAAGATCGACGCGGCCGACCAGGAGTATTTCGACCGCGAGATCAAGCCGCTGTTCGCGTTGCCGCATGTCGAATACATCGGCGAGATCGCCGATCACCAGAAGGCGGAATTCCTGTCGGGCGCGCATGCGTTGCTGTTCCCGATCGACTGGCCGGAGCCGTTCGGCCTCGTGATGATCGAGGCGATGGCGTGCGGCACGCCGGTGATCGCGTTCAATCGCGGCTCGGTGCCGGAGGTGCTGGACGAGGGCGTGTCGGGTTTCATCGTCGAGGACGAGATCAGCGCGGTCGCGGCCGTGAACCGGCTGCACCTGGTGCCGCGCGCGCGCGTGCGGCAGCGCTTCGAGGAGCGCTTTACGTCGCACCGGATGGCGCAGCAGTATGTCGACGTCTACCAGTCGGTGATCCGTGCGCAAAAGCGTTCGCGCTTCAAGGTGATCGATTCGACGAGCTGAGCGCCTGAAGCGCCTGAACCGAGCCTGAAACATTTCGCGCCGGCGAAAAAAACGGCGATGTCCGCGAGGACATCGCCGTTTGCACATGCAGGCGGCCCGCGCAGCACGCGGATAGCGGGCGGGCAGCGGGCTGGAAGCGGGGCGTCAGATCTTCAGCTTCGTGACCTTCGTGCCGTTGATCGACACGTCGCCCATCAGACCGGCATTCGTCAGCACGATGACCTGGACCGGTGCGGTAGCCGTGGTCGTGTCGACCGCGCCGTTCGCGCCCATCTTCACGAGCGCGACCGATGCGCCGGCGCCGGCAGCCCAGCCGTCCGAGCCACGGAATTCGTCGAGCGATTCCTGCGTCATGAACAGGAACACGATCGCCTTCGATTGCGCGCCGGCCTGCAGGCCGACCGACAGCGACGACGTGTTGAAGTAGCCGACCGTCGCGCCGCCGACGCGCAGCGCGCCGTTGCCGGTCTGGCCGCCGACGATGAAGCCGGCCTGGATCACTTCCGGGAACACCAGCACGCCGCGCGACTTCGCGACGAGCTCACGCGAACCCTTGACCGTCGAATACAGGCGCGACAGCGTCGCATCGACGCTCGAGTCGATCGCCTGGCGCTTCGACGCATTGGTCGCAGCGTTGTCGGGCTTGTCGGGCGTCGTGGTGCAGCCGGTGAGCGCAAGGCTGCCGACGATCAGCGCCGCGGCGGCTTTCAGCACGAGATTCCGTTTTTGCATCGTTCTTCTCCATCGGATGACATTCGGAGTGAGTCTCGCTCACGGAGCGGACCACGGCGGCAGTTATATCACAGCGGATTACAACGGCTTTTCATGCAGAGGTAAAAGAGCGTCAAATCGGATGGCCGTGTCGCAGCAGGCCAACGGATGCGCCGGTGCCCGCGCGCCGATGCGGCGTCGGGACAGCCAGCAGGATGCGGGCGGCGCGAACGTGTCAATGTGTTACCGGCGGCTTGATGGGCGGTCGCCGCAGCGCGCGGCGGATCAGCGCGATGACGACGCCGCACGCGAACAGGAACGCGGCCGGCACGACCCAGTAGCCGACGAACGCATGCCACAGGTAGCTCGCGAGCGTGTTGCGGCGCACCACGTATTCGTCGCGCGCGGCCTGCTGGCGCGGCGCGTTGGCGGCCAGCACGTCGGCCGGGCAGCCGGCCGCGCGGGCGTCGTCAGGGGTGCCGTGGCAGCGCGCAGCGGCGCCGGCGGCGCGCTGCGCATCGGTGAGTTCCCACGTGGTCAGCGCGAGCTGCAGGTCCGCCTTGTTGTAGGCCATCTCCTCGCGGATCTCGCGCACGGCGACGATCGCGACGGGCACGGCCCAGAACACGATCACGATCAGCCAGCGGCGGAACCAGCGGTGTTGTCTCCATGCCATCCATGCCTCCGTTTGACGCGCTGTGTGCGTCCGTGTCGAGGGCGGCCCGATGGCGCTTCTTTTGCTTGGATGGGCCGCGTTGCAGCCATCATAGAAGAAAACGCGGCGAATTGCCGCACCGTATGACGGGTATCCGTGGCACGCATGGTTCCGATGCCGGATGCGCGGGCAACGAAAACAAAAATGCCGCGCCCGTCGGAACGGTGCGCGGCATCGAGGCGGGAGCGTCGGAAATCAGGCGGCCGGCTGGTTGCTCAGGCAGCCCTTCATGAATGCCTTGCGCTCGTCGCCCTTCTTGCCGGCGGCGTCCTTGTTGCAGGCCTTCATCTTGTCCTGTTGCGTCATCGGCTTTGCCGCTGCCGGCTTGGCCGACAGGCAGTCCTTCATGAACGCCTTGCGTTCGTCGCCCGACTTGCCGGCTGCCTGCGCGTTACAGGCCTTCATCTTGTCCTGCTGGCTGTTCGCCGCGAACACGGGGGAAGCGAGCATGCCGCCGACGAGCAGTGCAGCTACGAGCGATTGGATTTTCATTTGACACTCCCATGGGGTGAATTGCGTTTTATTGACGCCGTCTCGAAGCAGGGCATCCAGCGGGGACGCATCGCGCCGCGCGCTCCGATTATGGTCAATCAATGTGAAAACACCGATACAGCACTTCCTATAACGTGGCGGGCGTGGCGTGCGTTGACGGCGGGCGCGGCCAGGCGATCGGGACAAACCATGAGAGCCGCGCGCATGACGCGGCGTGCGTTGCGTCGGGGGCTATCGGCCGCGGATCGCGAGCCATTACAATCGCGCCCATGAATACTCCGAATCAGGCTTCCCCTTCGTCGCTGGCGTTGCCGCGCATCGCCGTGCTCGCCACCGGCGGCACCATCGCCGGGGCCGCGCCCGACGCGGCCAGCACGGCCGGCTATCAGGCCGGCGCGCTCGGCGTGAACTTCCTGCTCGACGCGGTGCCGGCACTCGCGTCGGTCGCGGATATCCACGCCGAGCAGATCGCCAGCATCGACAGCAAGGATCTCGCGCTGCCGCTGTGGAATACGCTCGCCGCACGAATCGCCGCGCTGATGGCTGACGATGCCGTCGACGGCATCGTGATCACGCATGGCACCGATACGCTCGAGGAAACCGCCTATGCGCTGCACCTGACCGTGCAGGGCGACAAGCCGGTCGTGCTGACGGCGGCGATGCGTCCGGCGACCGCGCTGTCGTCCGACGGGCCGCTCAACCTGCTCAACGCGGTGACGGTCGCCGCGAATCCGGCCGCGCGCGGGCAGGGCGTGCTGGTCGCGTTCAACAACCGGATCCACGGTGCGCGCGACGTCGTGAAGACGAGCACGTACGCGGTCGATGCGTTCCATTCGCCGGAGCTCGGTGCGCTCGGCTGGGTGCAGGACGGCCGCGTCGAGTTCGCGCGTCGCGTCGCGCGTGCGCGCGATACGCAACTGGTAATCGACACATCCGGCAGCACATGGCCGCCGGTCGAGGTCGTCGCGAGCTATGCGGGCGTCACGCGCACGGCGGTCGATGCGCTCGTCGCGGCCGGCGTGCGCGGGCTCGTCGTCGCGGGCACCGGCAACGGTTCGATCCACGCGACGCTGCAGGCGGCGCTCGCCGATGCGGTGAAGCAGGGTGTCGTCGTGGTTCGCGCGTCGCGGGTCGGCTCGGGGCACGTGATGAAGAATGGCGCCGCGAACGACGACGCGCTCGGCTTCGTGAGCGCGGGATCGCTGAATCCGTACAAGGCACGCGTGCTGCTGATGCTCGCGCTTGCCAACGGGATTCACGCGGGCGGCGACGTGCAGCGTTTGTTCGACGCGTACTGATCGATCGCGCTTGAATGCAAAACGCCCGATGCGGTGCATCGGGCGCTTCACTGACAACTTTCAGTGACAAACCGGTGTCAGCCTGTTCGAGGACTCGACAGGTCCTGCCGGATTGATCAGGACTGCGGCGGAATCACGAGCTTCTGGCCCGGGTAGATCCGGTCCGGGCTCGACAGCATCGGCTTGTTCGCGTCGAAGATCACGGTGTTCTTCGAGCCGTCGCCGTAGTACTGCTCGGCAATCTTCCACAGGTTGTCGCCGGACACGACGTCGTGATACTGGACTTCCGGATCGTCCGGCTGCAGGTCGTCGTCATTGACGACCGCGACGCCCTGCACGTTGCCGGCCGCGACCTTGACCTTGGCCTTCGTGTCGAGGTCGGCAACGCTGCCCGACAGCGTGACGGTGCGCGACGCGCCGTCGAACGCGACGGTCAGGTTCGACGTGTCGAGACCCTGCGCGTTGATGTAGTTCTTGATCGCATCGGCCGCGGTCTGGTTCGCGGCATTCGGGTCGGCTGCCGCTTGCTCGTCGGCATGACCCAGCAATTTTTCACCCGCCTCTTTGATAAACGAAAGAAGACCCATCGTTGCACTCCTTAGGTGGTTGAAAAGAAAACGCGCCGTGAAGTGGCGAAAAAACACCGCGCTGGGCGCGTTTCGCCAAGGGCGTACGCGAGCGCGGCGGTTTTCTCGAAAGGCGTGGCGAAAGTGTAGGCGTTCACGGCGTCAATTGCATGAATAATTGCGCGCGTGAAGGTAAAGAAGTGTAAGACGCGAAATCCGACAGACGGACACCCGACGACGACGTCTGACCGACCAAGGCTTCCCCGGCGTCGCCGGGTGCCGCTGCGGACCCCACCACGCCGCTCTCAGCCCAGAGCGGCGCTTTTCGCCCCGCCGCGCCGATATGAGTGGCGCGGCGGGGCGCCCCACCGTGATGCGCGAAGCGTTCGCGCATCGATGCGATCCGTCGCTGCGGAGCGCATCGTCGATTCGTGCCGCCCGCGCAGGCGGACGGCTGGTCGTGCGTTTTTGTGCGCGTTCGGACGCTTTCGTACGACTACGTACGCTGCGTGCGCTTCGTATGATTACGCTGCCTTCGTGTCGGCCTGCGGTGCCGCGATCTCGAAGTTCGACATGATCTCGAGCGCACGCACGAGCGCCGAGTGATCCCATGCCTTGCCGCCGTGCGACGCGCACACGCTGAACAGCTGCTGGGCGCTCGCGGTGTGCGGCAGCGCGAGGCCGAGCTTGCGCGCGCCGTCGAGCGCGAGGTTCAGATCCTTCTGGTGCAGCTCGATGCGGAAGCCCGGATCGAACGTGCGCTTCGTCATCCGCGCGCCGTGCACTTCGAGGATGCGCGACGCCGCGAAGCCGCCCATCAGCGCCTGGCGCACGCGCTCCGGATCCGCGCCCGAACGTGCGGCGAACAGCAGCGCTTCGCCGACGGCCTCGATGTTCAGCGCAACGATGATCTGGTTCGCGACCTTGCAGGTCTGGCCCGCGCCGTTGTCGCCGACGAGCGTGATGTTCTTGCCCATCGCGTCGAACAGCGGCTTCGCACGTTCGAACGCGTTCTGCGGGCCGCCGACCATGATCGTCAGCGTCGCTTCGCGCGCGCCGACTTCGCCGCCGGACACCGGTGCGTCGAGGTAGTCGCAGCCGAGCGCGTTGATCTGCTTCGCGAATTCCTGCGTGTCGAGCGGCGAGATCGAGCTCATGTCGATCACGAGCTTGCCGGCCGTCAGGCCCTTCGCGACGCCGTCGTCTGCGAACAGCACGTTACGTACGTCCGGCGTGTCCGGCACCATCGAGATGATGATGTCCGCGTTCTGCGCGACTTCAGTCGAGTTCGCGACGACCTTCGCGCTCGCGCGCAGGTCGTCGGGGATCGGGAACGCGCCGTTCACGACGAGTTGATGGTCGCCCTTGAGCAGGTTGCGCGCCATGTGCGCGCCCATGATGCCGAGGCCGATGAAACCGATGGTTGCCATGTGAAAGTCTCCTATAGGGGCGTATGCGGGAAAGCTGCGGGAAGGCCGAGTGTCAGCCCGCGCGGCGTGCCGAACCCGGTGCGCAGCCGGCGACGCTCTGCAGCCAGCCGAGGCCTTCCGTCGTGGTGGTGCGAGGCTTGTATTCGCAGCCGACGTAGCCGGCATAGCCGAGCCGGTCGAGCAATGCGAACAGGAACGCGTAGTTGATCTCGCCGGTGCCCGGCTCGTTGCGGCCCGGGTTGTCCGCGAGCTGGACGTGGCCGATCGACGCGAGGTTACGTTCGATCGTCGCGGCCAGTTCGCCTTCCATGCGCTGCATGTGATAGATGTCGTACTGCAGGAACAGGTTGTCCGAGCCGACCGCGCGGATCACGTCGAGCCCTTCGGACGAGCGGTTCAGTGCGAAGCCCGGAATGTCGAAGCTGTTGCACGGCTCGACGAGCAGGCGGATGCCTTCGCGCTTCAGCGCATCGGCGGCGAAACGCAGGTTGTCGACGATCGTGACGAAGGTCGTGTCGCGCGGCGTGCTCGCCGACGGAATCCCGACCAGGCAGTTCAGTTGCGGCACCTTCAGCGCCTTCGCGTACTCGATCGCGCGGCCGACGCCTTCCTGGAACTCGCCGACGCGATCGGGCAGGCACGCGACCCCGCGCTCGCCCTGGTCCCAGTTGCCGGCCGGCAGGTTGTGCAGCACGAGGCGCAGGCGATTCGATTCGAGCCGCTCCGCGAGTTCCTCCTTCGCGTACGGATACGGGAACAGGAACTCGACGGCGTCGAAGCCCGCGGCCGCGGCCGCGTTGAAGCGGTCGAGGAACGGCACTTCGTTGAACAGCATGGTCAGGTTTGCAGCAAACTTCGGCATGAGCTAAGCCTCTTCGGTCGGTCAGTCGACAGGATGGGTGGCGGGTCAGTCGAGCAGCGAGATCGCGGTCGGCGCGTGTTCGGCTTTCTCGGCGAGATCCTCGAACTCGTTGATCGCGTCGATCTCGGTACCCATCGAGATGTTGGTCACGCGCTCGAGGATCACTTCGACGATCACCGGCACGCTGAACTCTTCCGCGAGCGCTTGCGCCTGCTTCAGCGCGGGCTCGATCTCTTCCGGCTTGAACACGCGCAGCGCCTTGCAGCCGAGGCCTTCTGCGACGGCCACGTGATCGACGCCATAGCCGTTCAGTTCTGGCGCGTTGACGTTGTCGAACGCGAGCTGCACGCAGTAGTCCATATCGAACGCGCGCTGCGCCTGGCGGATCAGCCCGAGGTACGAGTTGTTCACGACGACGTGCACGTACGGCAGCTTGAACTGCGCGCCGGCGGCGAGCTCCTCGATCATGAACTGGAAGTCGTAGTCGCCCGACAGCGCGACGATCGGGCGCCGCGGATCAGCCGCACGTACGCCGAGCGCGGCGGGGATCGTCCAGCCGAGCGGGCCGGCCTGGCCGCAGTTGATCCAGTTGCGCGCCTTGAACACGTGCAGGAACTGCGCGGCCGCGATCTGCGACAGGCCGATCGTGCTCACGTAGCACGTGTCGCGGCCGAACACCTTGTTCATTTCCTCGTACACGCGCTGCGGCTTCACCGGCACGTTGTCGAAGTGCGTCTTGCGCTGCAGCGTGCGCTTGCGTTCCTGGCATTCGGCGACCCACGCGCTGCGATCCTTCAGCTTGCCGGCCGCCTTCCATTCCAGGGCGACAGCGACGAACAGCTCGAGCGCGGCCTTCGCGTCGGACACGATGCCGAGATCCGGGCCGAACACGCGGCCGATCTGGGTCGGCTCGATGTCGACGTGCACGAACTTGCGGCCCTTCGTGTAGACGTCGACGCTGCCCGTGTGGCGGTTCGCCCAGCGGTTGCCGATGCCGAGCACGAAGTCGGACGCGAGCATCGTCGCGTTGCCGTAGCGGTGCGACGTCTGCAGGCCGACCATGCCGGCCATCAGCGGGTGATCGTCCGGAATCGCGCCCCACGACATCAGCGTCGGGATCACCGGCACGCCGACCGTTTCCGCGAAGGTGACGAGCAGGTCCTCGGCCGCTGCGTTGAGCACGCCGCCGCCCGACACGATCAGCGGCTTGTCCGCGTCGTTGAGCATCGCGAGCGCCTTCTCGATCTGCGCACGCGTCGCCGCGGGCTTGTAGACGGGCAGCGGTTCGTAGGTGTCGATGTCGAATTCGATTTCGGCGAGCTGCACGTCGATCGGCAGGTCGACCAGCACCGGGCCCGGACGGCCCGAGCGCATCAGGTGGAACGCCTGCTGGAACACGCGCGGCACGAGCGCCGGTTCGCGCACGGTGACGGCCCACTTCGTGACCGGCTTCGCGATCGACTCGATGTCGACTGCCTGGAAGTCTTCCTTGTAGAGGCGCGCGCGCGGCGCCTGGCCGGTGATCGCGAGAATCGGAATCGAGTCGGCCGATGCCGAGTAGAGGCCGGTGATCATGTCGGTGCCGGCGGGGCCCGACGTGCCGATGCACACGCCGATGTTGCCCGGCGCGGCACGCGTGTAGCCTTCGGCCATGTGCGACGCGCCCTCGACGTGGCGGGCCAGCACGTGGCTGATGCCGCCCGACTTGCGCATCGCGGAGTAGAACGGGTTGATCGCGGCGCCCGGCACGCCGAACGCGGTCTGGATGCCTTCCTTCTCGAGCACGAGTACGGCGGCGTCGACGGCTCTCATCTTGGCCATGAATGTCTCCTTGAATATGGCGGATCTTGCGAATCGGTCTGTTGGAGACACTTTAGGGATGCATGAAAGGTTTGATAAGATCAGCCGGAGTCGCTTTTTTCGAAACTAAAAGTATTGAATGACGGTGTGTCGGGCGTCGCCCGGCCGTCATGCAGGAGACGCGAGATGGACCGCTTCAAGCAGATCGAGACCTTCGTGCGGGTCGCGGACGCGGGCAGCCTGGCGGCCGCGGCGCTCGAGGAGGGCGTGTCGCCGGTCGTGCTCGGCCGGCGCATCGACGCACTGGAACAGCGCCTCGGTGTGAAGCTGATGTACCGCTCGACGCGCAGGCTCGTCGTCAGCGAGGAGGGCGCGGCATTCCTCGAGCGATGCCGCGGGCTGCTCGCCGAATGGGACCAGGCCGAGAACGAGCTGGCCGCCGGGCGGCGCTCGGTGAGCGGCCACCTGATCGTGTCGGCGCCGGCCGCGTTCGGCCGCAAGCACGTCGCGCCGCATGCGCCGGGCTTTCTCGCCGACAAGCCGGACATGCAGCTGTCGTTCAACCTGACCGACCGCGTCGTCGACCTCGTGCGTGAAGGCTACGACCTGTCGATCCGGATCGGCGGCGTGGTCGATCCGAACTTCGTCGCGGTGAAGCTCGCGTCGAACCGGCGCGTCGTGTGCGGCACGCCGGAGTATTTCCGCCGGCACGGCCGCCCGAAGACACTCGACGACCTGCTCACACACAACTGCCTCGCGTTCAACCTGCAGGGCGGCCAGAACCGCGGCTGGTATTTCCAGCGGCACGGCAAGATCGCGACGATGCGGGTGACCGGCAATCTCGACTGCAACGACGGCGAACTGCTGCACCGCTGGGTATCGGAAAGTCTCGGGCTCGGCTGGCGTTCGACGTGGGAAATTGCCGCGCAGCTCGAAACGGGCGAACTCGAGACCGTGCTCGACGAATACGCG
>NZ_JAAGPL010000065.1:0-43252 GCF_017104785.1 Burkholderia sp. Ac-20353
TGCCGGCCGCGCGGTCGAGCGCGCCGAGGGACGGGATTTCGACGATCCGGGTAGTCCTCGCCATGATTCTGGTTCACTGAAAATGTGTCAAACCGGCTCTGTAGCATAAACCAGTTTCCGGCCACAATTCCGTATGACGGGTTCGAACCCGTGTGTCTCTGGACCATTGCCCGACTGTGGAGCTCTCATGTACGTCCCCGCCCATTTCGACGAATCCCGCATCGATACGCTGCACGCGCTGATTGCGCAATTTCCGTTCGGTACCTTGGTGACGCATGGCCGCGGCGGGCTCGACGCGAATCACATCCCGTTCGAGCTGATCGCGGGCGACGGCGGGCTCGGCGAGCTGCATGCGCACGTCGCGCGCGCGAATCCGGTCTGGCAGGACGTCGCGAACGGCGACGAGGTGCTCGTGATCTTCCGCGCCGGCGATGCATACGTGTCGCCGAACTGGTATCCGAGCAAGCATGCGACGCACCGGCAGGTGCCGACGTGGAATTACGTCGTCGTGCATGCGCATGGCCGGATCACCGTGCGCGACGACGAGCGGTTCGTGCGCGGCGTGGTCGCGCGGCTCACGCGCACGCGCGAGGCATCGCTGCCCGAGCCGTGGAAGATGGGCGATGCGCCGACGGATTATCTGGACACGATGCTGCATTCGATCGTCGGGCTGCAGATCGAGATCACGCGGCTTGTCGGCAAGCGCAAGCTCAGTCAGAACAAGGCGGCCGACGACATACGCGGCGCGGGCGACGCGCTCGTCGCGCTCGGCAACCGTCAGATCGGCGATGCGATGCTTGCGGAGGCCGAAGCGAAAACGGAGTGAGACCAGTGCGTGCCGGGCAACTACTGCGCGCGCATTGCGTCGCGCGGGCCGGCCGCGTTCTGCGCGGTTTTCGCTGTGTCAGAAGGTTTCGCTGTCTGCGCGAGCGCGTCGCGAATCGCGGCTTCGGTCTTGTCGTACGCACCTTCGCCGAAGCGCGTGTAGACGATTCGCCCGTTGCCGTCGATCAGATACAGCGCGGGCCAGTAGCGGTTGCCATACGCGTTCCACGTGTCGTAGCGGTTGTCCTGCGCGACCGGGTAGCGGATCCCGAAGCGCCCGAGCGCGTCCGCGACATTGTGCGCATCACGCTCGAACGGAAATTCGGGCGTGTGCACGCCGATCACGACGAGGCCCTGGTCACGGTACTTGCGGTACCAGTCGTTTACGTGCGGGATCGTGTGGATGCAGTTGATGCACGAGTACGTCCAGAAATCGACGAGCACGACCTTGCCGCG
Source organism: Burkholderia sp. Ac-20353 (assembly GCF_017104785.1). Taxonomy (NCBI): domain Bacteria; kingdom Pseudomonadati; phylum Pseudomonadota; class Betaproteobacteria; order Burkholderiales; family Burkholderiaceae; genus Burkholderia; species Burkholderia sp. Ac-20353. Next base: position 1,282 of record NZ_JAAGPL010000065.1, read on the forward strand.
CAACTGACCGAGCGTCAGCGGCGCGCTGTTGTGCCAGCGCTCGATGCCGGCGAGTTCGGGGGCCGCCGCGCCGGCGTCCGGCATCGGCGAGACGGTCTGGCCCCGCGTGTCGGCGAACGCGGCCAGCCCGGCGGTGGCGGCAATGGCGGTGACGATGGTGACGGCGGCGGCGGTCTTGAAGCGCGTGAACATGGCAGGTTCCTCCGGGGAGCGGCGCCGCTGCCGGCCGGTGCCGGCGGCGGACGTTCGCGGTTTCGACAGACCGTATTGAGCCGCGCGGACGTATCCCGCATGTGTCCGCGAAACCACCCGTGTGCAATGTCGTGTATCCGCGGCCGGGCCGGATACGTTGGGATACAAATGGTCGGTCGGGCTGCGGTATAAAGCGAACATCGCCTGTCCGGTGCCGCGCGGTATCGGGACAACCGGGCAACCCGACAACCGGACATTTGTGCGGCACATCCCGCGAGTATGATTCCTGCCATGGACAAGACCGACCACGTGCTGATCGTCGACGACGATCGCGGTATCCGCGAGCTGATCGCCGACTATCTCGAGAAGAACGGCATGCGCGTGTCGCTGGCCGCGAACGGGCGCGAGATGCGTGCCGTGCTCGACAGCGGCGCGCCCGACCTGATCGTGCTGGACCTGATGCTGCCCGGCGAGGACGGCCTCGTGCTGTGCCGCGAATTGCGCGTCGGCAAGTTCCGCGCGGTGCCGGTGTTGATGCTGACCGCGCGCAGCGAAGAGACCGACCGCATCGTTGGCCTTGAGATGGGCGCCGACGACTATCTCGCGAAGCCGTTCGCGGTGCGCGAATTGCTCGCGCGGATCCGCTCGGTGCTGCGCCGCACGCGGATGCTGCCGCCCGGCATGCAGGTGACGGAGACGGCCGGGATGCTCGGCTTCGGCGAATGGCGGCTCGACACGACGGGGCGCCACCTGCTCGATGCCGACGGCACGCTGGTCGCGTTGAGCGGCGCCGAATACCGGCTGCTGCGCGTGTTCCTCGACAATCCGCAGCGCGTGCTGACGCGCGACCAGCTGCTCAACCTCACGCAAGGACGGCAGTCCGACCCGTTCGACCGTTCGATCGACCTGCTCGTGAGCCGCTTGCGGCAGCGCCTGCGCGACGGCGCGCGCGAGCCGCGCTACATCAAGACGCTGCGCAACGAGGGCTATGTGTTCTCGGCGGCGGTTTCCGTCGTGGAAGGCACGCCATGACGCCGCGCGCGACGTGGCAGTGGCCGCGCACGCTGTTCGCGCGGCTCGCGCTGATCCTGTGCGTCGGCCTCGCGCTCGCGCAGACACTGTCGTTCTGGCTCACGCTGACGGAGCGCGACCAGGCGACGACCAACATGATGATGGGCTACATCGAGCGCGAAGTCGCGAGCTCGGTCGCGCTGCTCGACCATCTGCCGGCCGGCGAGCGTGCCGCGTGGCTGCCGCGCCTCGCGCGGCGCAGCTACCGGTTCATGCTCGGGCCGGGCGAGACCGGCACGCCGCCGGACGCGCGGCTGTCGGCGCGCGTCGAGCAGTCGATCTCGGACGGCATCGGCAGCGCGTATCCGCTGACCGCGAACGCGATTCCAGGCGACCGCGAACATTTTCAGGTGCATCTGCGGCTGACCGACGGTTCGCCGCTGACGATCGATGTCCATCCGATGTCGACGGTGCCGATGTCGGGCTGGCTGCCGCTCGTGCTTGCGCTGCAGCTCGCGGTGCTTGCCGCGTGCTGCTGGCTTGCGGTGCGGCTCGCGACGCGGCCGCTGAAGCAGCTCGCGCAGGCGGCCGACACGCTCGGCCCCGACCTGAAGGCCGAGCGGTTGAGCGAGGACGGCCCGTCGGAAGTCGCGCGCGCGGCGCGCGCGTTCAATGCGATGCAGGACCGCATCGCGCAATACATGGCCGAGCGCATGCAGATCCTCGCGTCGATCTCGCACGACCTGCAGACGCCGATCACGCGGATGCGGTTGCGCGTCGACGTGATGGACGACGACACGCAGGGCGCGAAGCTGCGCCAGGACCTGATCGAGATGGAAACGCTCGTGAAGGAGGGCGTCGCGTATGCGCGCACGCTGCACGGCAGCGCGGAAGCGGCGCGCCGTATCGATCTCGACGCACTGCTCGACAGCATCGTCTGCGATTACGTCGATGCGGGGCAGGCGGTGACGCTGGAAAGCCGCGTGACGATCGCGCTCGTCACGCGCCCGCAGGCATTGCGCCGGATCGTCGGGAACCTCGTCGACAACGCGCTGAAATTCGCGGGCGCGGCCGACATCGACGTGACGGCTGCGCCTGACGGCGGCGCGATCGTCGCGGTGCGCGACAGCGGGCCCGGGATTCCGGACGATCTGCTCGAAGCGGTGTTCGAACCGTTCCGGCGCATCGAGACGTCGCGCAATCGCGAAACGGGCGGCACCGGGCTCGGGCTCGCGATCGCGCGGCAGCTCGCGCTCGCGATGGGGGGTGTGCTGACGTTGCGGAACCGGCCGGAAGGCGGGCTCGAGGCGCGGCTCGAGCTGCGCAGCCTCGCTATCGACGCGTAGCGCTTGGCGGGCGCGTGTTGGACGCTTGCAGGGCGCTTGGCGGGCGCGTGGTCAGGCGCGCTGCAGATGCGCGTCGACGAGCGGCGCGAGTTCACGCGCATGCACGGCGGCCAGATCGTGCTGGCCGCCCGCGACGACATGCAGCCGCGCATCGGGCAGCCGCTCGACAAGACGCCGGCCGGCCGCGACCGGGCTGATCGGATCCGCGTCGCCCCAGAGCAGCAGCGTCGGCTGAGCGATGCGGCTCAGCTCGTCCGACAGATCCGCGCGGAACGTCACGAACCAGTCCGGCAGACGCGGGTTTGCGGCGACGAAGCTGGTGCGCCAGTCCTGTGCGCCGAGGCCCTGCATGTCGAGCCCGCCGGACGTGACCGTCAGCACCAGATGCGTGACGAGTTCGGGCTTGGCGAGCGCCGCGCGCAGCGCGATCACGCCCCCCATCGATTGCGCGATGACCGCGGTCGGCCGGTCGATGTGCCGCAGCACGTGTTGCACGAGGCCGTCGAAATCGCGAATGTCCGGATCGGCAGGTTCCGCACCGAAGCCCGGATAGGCGACGATGCGCCGCGCGGCGGGGTGGGCGAGCTGGTCGGCGAGCGGTTGCCAGAATGCGGTGCTGCCCGATGCACCCGGCAGGAAAAGCAGTTGCGATGGAACCGGCATGTCGTGTTGATTCCCGATGAATGAAGCAATGTGGTGGCGGCGCGGGTGTCGTTCGCGCCGGGTGTTCCTGATGCGGGATGAAATTCAAGAACTCACGGCTGGTCCGTGGAATCTTTCCCATTCACATAGTTGTTCCATAAGAACGAGCAGCTTTTCCGCCTTCTTTGTGGTTCGGTAGATCCCGTTCCCGGCGATATTCGGGCTGTCGCAATCTTTTGTCACCAATCCCTCGTCGATCAGCTCGCGCAGCCGTAGCGCGAGTATCTGGTCGGATATGCCGGACAAAGCGAGTTTCAGCTTCCCAAATGTATCGTGGTCGCGATGGATGAAGTACAGGACTTGCAGCTTCCAGCGACGCCCAAGGCGCAGCATCAGTGCATTCAAGCTGCAGGCCTGCTGGAGTTTCTGCTCGTTCCTGAACGTCGAACCGCGGATTTTTCGCATATTGCCGCCTTGTTTAAAGTCCAGCCGCTCATTCCTGAATGAGCGGCTGAAATTCGGATGGTCGACCTATACTGCTTGACGTCCTCTTCCGCCTAAAGGCTGGAGATTCCCACAACTGGCGATGCACGTCCGCATCGGAGAATGTTCAGCGCAGCATTGGTATCACGATCATGCACGACACCACAGTTACTGCATTTCCATTCTCTTATTCGCAGTCCTGCGATACCTTTCGGCCGCGTCGTGCTGTCTTGCGACCCGCACGCCGAACAGGACTGGGTAGAACCGCTTTCGTCCACTTCCTCGAACGTGGCTCCGTGCGCCATCGCCTTGTAACGGAGCTTGTCCCGGAAGGACGACCAGGATGCGTCGTAGACGCTCTTCGCCAGCCTGGTTCTGGCGAGCTTCGAGGCCGACACGTTGCCGACCGCGATGTAATCGAAGCGCCGCACCAGATCGAGCGCGAGCTTGTGCTGGAAATCGGCGCGAGCGTTCGCGACCCGCGCGTGCAGCTTCGCGATCTGCCGTTTGTGCTTGCGCGCGCGCTGCGCCTTCGCCAGCTTGTCGGCCGCGCGCCGGCCGAACTGGTCATTGGGCAGCTTCTCGCCGGTCGAAAGTGTGGCGAAGTCTTTCAGACCGAGATCGATGCCGACGCCGGAACGGATCGGGCGCGCCTGAACATCAGGCAGCTCGATCACGATGTTGAGGAACCAGTTGCCGCGCGCATCCTGTGCGAAGTTGGTTCCGTCCTTGATCTTGCCGTCGGGAAGCGGGCGGCTGCTGAAGACGCGGAAGGTGTTGCCGGCGAAGCGGAACGCGTCGCCCTCGCGTTTCAGATCGCGGCCCTTCAGCGGCACCCAGCCCAGCGATTTCCGGCCGCGATAGCGCAGGTAAGGACGCCGGTGCTGGCTGCGCGACTTCGCGAACTGCTCGCACGTTGCGTTGACCGTGCCGGAATGGATGCCGAGTTCCTTGCTGCTGCCGGTCGTCAACACGTTCAGGTCGAAACCCGTCGGCCACCTCTTGTTCCACTTGAGCGCGTGTTTCTGCGTGTCATTGCAGAAATTCCACACGTAGTTCACCGCTCGGCTCTGCTTGTTCAGCAGGCCGTTGAGCGACTTTACGCGGTAGCGGTAGACAAGGATCATGCCGACCATCCTATCCCGCGCAAGAAGCTGCCTGTCAAGAGCGAACCTTTCCTCCCCGCCATGAATGGCGGGTTTTCTTGGAGCAACTGATGAAAATACTTGATGTCCTGGTTCCAACCGTTCCCGCCGGTGCCGCGCGCGCGCTGGATTTTTACCGGGATGTGCTCGACCTGCCGGTGACGTCCGACTTTGAAAGCGCGCAATTGGGCTTTCGTGTCACTGTCATGCGGCCGATGATCATACTCGACTCTCGCGATGAAGCCGCGTTACAGATTCCTCGATCGGTTCACGGCATCTACGTCGTCGATGATCTGGATGCCTACTGGAATCGCGTGCAAGCGCATGTCGACGTGATTGTTGCGCCCGAGCATGTTCCCACCGGAAGGCGCTTCATTGTCCGTCATCCGGATGAAAAGGTATTTGAATATCTGCAACTCAACAGCTGATTCGGCATTGTGCCGAGCATCCCGGACGCTTCAGGAAAGCGCTTCTTTCACGATGCTCGGCCGGCCCCATCATGCGCCGGTGTCCGCCTCCATCACCACGGCCGAAGTGGCGCCGATCTGCGCCGTATCTATCGTTCGCCATCCAAGGCGCGCGTACAAGGACTCGTTGCGGGGCGTAAAGAGGAAGATCTTGCGGTGCCCCATTCGTGACGCCTCGATACGCGCGCGTATCGCCAACTCCGAAGCGATGCCTTTACCGCGATGAACGGGTGGAACGAACACCGCTGATAGCCACGGACCAAGGTGCTGGTGCGTCAACGTACTCTGAACCAGGCTTGCGACGCCTTGTGCGTCGCCGTGGTCTGACAACGCCAGAAGCGTCATGGGTAACGAATCGTCAGCATGTTGACCAAGGCGTGCCACGCGTTGGTCGAGCGTCACGGCAGGATTCAGATAACCAAACGCTTCGTGGTGCCATGTCGCAACTGACGGAATGAATTCAGGATGTTGTACTAGATGATCAATGTGCATCTTGCTCTCACAATTTGTGCTTGTTGGTCACTGTCACGTCAGTTCGAGGCCTAGCCGGCCCATCAGGTCCCGGTCGCGCTCGATTTGCGGATTCTGCGTCGTCAGCAAATGGTCACCCAGAAATATCGAGTTGGCGCCGGCGAGGAAGCACAACGCCTGCAGTGCGTCATTCATCTGTTCGCGGCCGGCGGTGAGACGCACCACGGCTTTCGGCATCGTGATGCGTGCAGCCGCAACCGTACGCACGATCTCGAACGGATCGACGGGCACGGTTTCCGCAAGCGGTGTGCCGGGTATCGGAATCAGATTGTTGATCGGCACCGACTCGGGATATGGGTTCAGCGCCGCGAGCTGTGCGATCAGGCTCGCACGGTCGGCCCGCGATTCGCCGAGACCCAGGATCCCGCCGCAGCAAACGCGCAGACCCGCGTCGCGCACGTGAGCGAGCGTGGCAAGCCGGTCCTCATAACTGCGGGTGCTGACGATCTTCCCGTAAAACGCCGGTGACGTGTCGAGGTTGTGGTTGTAATAGTCGAGCCCGGCGTCCTTGAGTTGTCGCGCCTGGTGAGAATCGAGCATGCCCAGCGTCACGCAGGTCTCGAGGCCTAACGCCTTGACGCCGCTGATCATCTGCTTCACCGTTTGCAGATCGCGATCCTTGGGGGCACGCCACGCGGCCCCCATGCAAAAGCGCGTTGCGCCGTCGGCTTGGGCTGCTTTCGCGGCCTTTAGCACGTCGTCGAGCGCCATCAGTTTTTCGGCTTTCAGCTTCGTATCGTGGTGAGCCGATTGCGAGCAATATCCGCAGTCCTCGGGGCAGCCGCCGGTCTTGATCGAAAGTAGCGTCGAAAGTTGTACGGCATTGGGTGCGTGGTGCTCACGGTGGATCTGCTGCGCACGAAACGCCAGGTCGAGGAGGGGCAGGTCGAACAGTGACTGCACTTTATCTGCGGTCCACTCGGGGGAAGGCGCATTCCCGTTCCCGCATGCCGGCATTGGCGTCGATGTCTGATTGTGTGAGGTCATTTTGACTGGAAGTGTCAGGAGCGTACAAGGTTGTTCAGACAACGGCGTGCATCAATCTCAACGTGTTCCCCATCCGGGAACCATCGTTGCGTCCCGTCAAGTAGATGTCATTCAGGTGTTCCGGGCTGACGTTGTTCGCTTCGCCAAATCCGAGCGAGCGAAGCTTGTCGGCCAGCGATGCCGGATCAAAACTGGTTTTCCACGGCTCGCCACTTTCCGCCACTTTCGCGCGTACCAGTTCCATGCCTAAGCGCTCCATGGGTGTGAGCAACGACGGCGTGACAACGTAATCGAAGACGACAGCGCTTCCGGCAGCGCACGATGCGATGAATCGCAAGGTCTCCAGGACCGCTTCTTCGTCGAGATAGATCGACACGCCGAGCCATGAGAAGAAGGCGGGCTCGTCTTCGCGGAATCCGGCTTGAGACAACGCGCGTGCCAACGTATCGTGTTCGAAATCCATTGGCACGTATGTCAGCGATGACGGAATTTCAATGCCGGCGGCGCTCAGGCATTCGCGCTTCCATTGCTGTGTCGCAGGAAGATCAACCTCGAAGATTCGTTGGGCCTGATGGTTCTGGCGATACGCATAAGTGTCCAGCCCGGCGCCCAGAATGACGTATTGGCGGACGTCATTCTGCGCAGCCTTTTGCCACTCGTCTTCGGCAAATCGGCTACGCACCGCAACGGAGATCCTTAGGCCTTTGGACAATGGATCATCGTAGCGCTGCGGGTTGCCGCGGACGGCAGCTTCATTCGCGCTGCCCAGTATTTTCAGCGCAAACCGGTCTTCCAGAATCAACGGGGCATCGAGGAGCTGATGCACCGCTCGCAGGGTCGCGACGCGTTGAGCGCTTGGCTTGGGGCCGGCGTTGATCGAATTTTGCCTGGGTCCGTTCAAGGACAGGATCGCCTTTTGAATAAACAGGATCAACGGAAGATCGAGGCCAATGCCGACCGACAGATCAGGTTCGTTCTGGAACGCGAGATGAATCTTGCTTTCGAGTGCGCGATCATCGCCGCAGTATGAGTCGCGAAAGAGATCTTGCCATCGACGAGCCAATGCCTGAACACCTGGATCGGTTACATCCGCACCTGCATCCATCTGTGTTCGTACTTCCGTGAACAAAGCGGGCCAATCGTCTGCATGAGCAATCATGCGTCGCCGAACTTCTTCGAATTCAACGGGTGACAGGTACTTGGCGAAGAGTGTTGCCCTGGCGTTGGTAATCGACAGTGATATCCATTGATGAATTTCTGGCGTGAAACCGGTGATTTCCTGGGCCCTGGGTTCCCGTTCCTGCATGATCTTCAGGTTTGATGCCAGTTGAGCATTATCCCCGGTTGCATCCTTCAGGTATTGCATCCAGTGCCAGGTCAGTGCCTGCGCTTCCTGGCTTTCCGGAAGCAGCCCGGTGTCAATCGATCTTCTCGTCTCGGAAATCAGTTCGATTCTGCGTGCGTTTAGATCCTCGCCCAATTGCTGTTGCTGCGCCCGCAAATGATCCAGGTCTTCACTTGTGAGGTGCTTTTCGTACATGGTCATCTTTTCCAATAGGTTTAGCCAGTCTGCTATCCCGGTCTCGCTGCCGCTGGTAATCTCGTCTGCCAAATGCTGAAGACTGTCTTGGCGGGAACCGCCATCCGAGCGGGCGGAAGGGGACAGCAACCCGATTGCGTCATAGTGGTGCAGCGCTCGAACAGTCAGGCCCGCCCGTTTTGCGAGCTTGCCGATTTTCAACGACATCGCGACTCCACCGCCTGCATGAACGGTAAATCATGACGTTACGTCAGGCTCAAGCATCGAAGCGTTGATTTCTTCAGCGGACGTGATGCGGGCATTACCGGAATCGGGGCGCTTCAATTGCGAGGTGCAATACGCTGCCGGTTATCGAGCAGATCTTGGCGCCGACCAGACCAGAAGGCGCGGCCGACTTTTCCGGCGTCGGCGAACGAGACCGGCATCGCCGCTGGAGTACCACCCGCACCCGCACCCGGTCGCTTCGATGGGGGCTGCGCGCGTGCCGACCAATGCGCGCACGACTATCTCACTTTTAGCAATAAATTGTTTTCGTCGTTCCGCTTTCTATTGGAACCGGTTCCAATTACCATCGGCGGCCGCGACGGGCTGTCGCCACGTGCGCCGTCCGGTGCAGGAAAGCCGGCGGCGAAGCATCGCCGGCCACTCGTCCAACTCGCAACTCGCACCTAGAACAACGGGTTTCACGCCCGGAGACAAGCCAACACCATGAACAAACATCTCGTCGCAGCGCCGCTGCTGCTGTCGCTCGCCGGTATCGCGTCCGCGCAAAGCTCGGTCACGCTGTACGGCATCGTCGATGCGGGCGTTACCTATCGCAGCAACGAACGGGTCGGCACCGCCGGCAACTACACGGGACACTCGAGCGTCGGGCTCACGACCGGCAACCTGTCCGGCAGCCGCTGGGGCATCAAGGGGGCCGAGGATCTCGGCGGCGGCCTGCGTGCGCTGTTCGTCCTCGAGAACGGCTTCGACATCACCAACGGCACATCCGGCCAGGGCGGCCGCCAATTCGGCCGCCAGGCGTTCGTCGGCCTCGGCAGCGACCGTTACGGCACGGTGACGCTTGGCCGCCAGTACACGTCGCTCGATGATTTCGTGAGCCCGGTCGGGCCGTCGTCGTATATCGGCGGGTTCGGCGCGCATCCGGGCGACATCGACGATCTCGACCAGACCGCGCGCGTCGACAACTCGATCAAGTACACGAGCGCGAACTACGCAGGCTTCACGTTCGGCGCGCTGTACGGCTTCGGCGGCCAGCCTGGCACCATGAAGCAGCGCAGCACGTGGAGCGTCGGCGCGGCCTATGCGGCGGGCCCGCTGCGGGTCGGCGTCGGCTACGAGCGCGCCGACAACAGCAAGAGCGGCGCGGTCGACACGACGACGGGCAAGTGGCAGAGCACCGACGACGGCCTGTTCAATTCGTCGATCAACGAAGGCTACGCGAGCGCGCAGTCGCAGCAGATCATCGCGACCGGCGCGACCTACGACTTCGGCCCGGCGGTGGTCGGGGTGAACTACAGCAACGTGCAGTACCGCAGCGGCGCAGGTTCGCTGTTCTCGGGGCACGCGACCTTCAACGTCGCGGGCGTGTTCACGCGCTGGAACGTGCAGCCGCAGACCCAGCTGTTTGCGGGCTACAGCTACACGCGCGGCAGCGACGTGAACGGTCTCGACGAGCGTGCGCAGTATCACAACGTGACGCTCGGCGCGACGTACGACCTGTCGAAGCGGACCAGCGTATACCTGCTCGGCGCGTACCAGCATGCGTCGGGGATGACGCTCGACGCGCTCGGCCGTCCGGTGCCCGCGACTGCGTCGGTGTCTGACAAGGCGAACGGGCATTCGTCGGACGCGCGGTCGCAGGCGATCGTCAGCATCGGCATGCGTCAGCGGTTCTGATGCAAAGCGGGGCGGCGCAACGGCCGCCCCGCTTTGTCCGTGTTTGTCCCTATACTAGGGCCTCTTCACAGGAGGCCGAATGACTCGAGAGCGTTCTGTCCGCTGTCTGTGCGGCACGGTGACCGTCACACTGCGGGGCGAACCCGCTGCAAGGGCGAACTGTCATTGCCAGTCGTGCCGCGATTTCTACGGCACGTCGATGCTGTCTGCGACCGCTTGGGGCAGCGAGCAGGTCGCGGTGACGGGCACCGACGCGATGTTTCCGCATCCGTCGAAAGCGATGTCGCGCACGTTCTGCGCATCGTGCGGCGAAATCGTGTTCGGCACGAACCGGTTCGGGATGCGTGTCGTGCCCAACAGCCTGACCGCCCGCGCACATGCCGGACAACTGCCCGACGACCTGCAGCCGACGATGCACCTGTTCTACCGGCAGCGGGTGATCGACGTTGTTGATCCACTGCCGAAATACCTCGACGGCTGGGACGGCCCGACGCTCGACGAAACGCGTTGAGCGTTCGCGCGTTTCTCGCCGACAACCCGCTGACGTTCCGTCGTCGGCCTCTCACTTCCCCCATCGCGCCTGAAACCCGGCGCGTGATCCTGCCGCAGCGACACCCGGTCATTCACCGCGACCGGCGCATTTCCGAAAAAACACATTGTCGGAAGATTAATTTTTGCTTTCATTTTGATTTCTGTTTTGGATTCATGGCGCGAATTAAACCGAAAGGAAAATTCAATGCCACGCGATGCGGAAAAATGACCCATCTGCGTAAAGAACGCGGAAGAAAATACCGAATCGGCGGCGCGCATGAACGCTTGCGTGCCGATCCGCCACGGGCAATGACAATGCTTGAAGAAAAAGGCCGACATGGCCGCGGGCGTGTCGCTCACAATTCATGCTGAGCGCGCCGGAAATGCTTGCCGCAATCACCAACGTTTCATGTTCCGTGATTTAACTATTCACGAAACGACTGTCTGGAGCCAATACCCATGTTCAGTAAGCAGATGCGCGCTGTATTTCTCGGTGCGTTGCTCGCGACGACGGCGCCGGCCGGCCATGCGCAATACACGACCGACTGGCTCGCGAACACGTTCGGCACGCTCGCACAGCACGTCGGCAACGGCGCGAGGTCGATGTGGGTCGCGCCGGAGGGCGTCATCTATACGTCGTCGCGCTGGGATGAGAACGCGGGCGGGATGGCGATGTACCAGAACGGGCAGGGCATCGGCACGATCGGCATCCACGACGAGTTCCAGGGCGGCGCGATCACCGGCAACGCGGCGTCGATCTTCGTCGCGCTCGGCTACAACCGGACGTTCGGCAGCGGCTCGGTCGGGCGCTACAACCGCTCGTCGAACACCCGCGACCTGCGGATTCCGGTCAGCACGTGGACGGGGGTTCAGTATGCGGACGTGATCACCGGCCTCGCGACCGCCGGCACGCAGCTCTACGTGAGCGACTTCTACGGCAACCGCGTGCGCGTGTACACGACCGACGGTGTCTGGCAGCGCGACATCGGCGTGTCGGGCCCCGGCGCGCTCGCACTCGACGCCGCCGGCAACCTGTGGGTCGCGCGCAAGAGCGCGGGCGTCGTCGTGCAGTACAGCCCGGCCGGTACGCCGATGAACACGATCCAGATGGCGTCCACGTCGCGGCCGTCCGCGCTGTACTTCGATGCGTCCAGCGGGCAGTTGCTGGTAGGCGACGAAGGACCCGACATGAACATCAAGAACTACAGCCTGATCGGCGCGCCACAGCAGATCGGCACGTTCGGCGTGCTGGGCGGCTACCTCGACACGACGACGGGCATCAAGGGGCAGGTCGGCGACAAGCGCTTCACGCGCGTCGCTGGGATCGGCAAGGACGCAGCCGGCAACCTGTACGTGCTGAACAACGCGTGGGGCGGCGGCTGGGATCTCGGACGCAACGGCAGCACCGACCTCCATTCGTACAGCCCGACGGGCGCGCTGCAATGGAAGCTGCAGGCGCTGAACTTCGAGGCGATCGCGGCGCCGGATCCGGCAACCGACGGCGCGTTGTTCTACAGCGGCAACAACGTCTACACCGGCACCGCGGGCGGCACGTTCGTCGCGAACACGATTGATCCGTTCTCCTACCCGAAGGATCCGCGGCTCGACATGAAGGACTACCAGCGCGGCCAGCACTTCGGCCAGCTTGTTACCGTCGGCGGCAACCGGATCCTCGTCGCGTCGGGGCAGAACCCCGGCAACTTCAACTTCTATTACTTCAACGCGGCGAGCGGCTACATCGCGATTCCGGCCGGCTCGATTCCGGGCAAGCCGTTCAACACGACCCTGAAGGTCACCGCGGGCTTCGCGATCGACGGCAACGGCGATGTGTGGGCCGGCCTCAACGGGACGAACGTGATTTCCCGCTATCCGATGACGGGCTTCGACGCGACCGGCAAGCCGTCATGGGGCAAGCCGACGACGACCCCCGTGCCGGCCACCGTGTCGCCGGTCACGCGTATCGTCTACCAGTCGGACAGCGACACGATGATCCTCGCGCAAGGCCTCGCCGGCAACTGGGACTGGACCGCGATGAACGGCCACATCGAGGTCTATCGCGGCTGGAAGGCCGGCAACACGACCGCGCCGAACCCGGTGATCAACCTGACGAGCGCCAATCCGAAATCGATCGCGGTGGCCGGGCACTACCTGTTCGTCGGCTACGTGCACACCGTGCCCAACGTCGACGTGTTTGACCTGAACACGGGCGCCCTCGTCACGACGCTGACCAACTCGAACTCGGCGGCGATGGACGTCGGCAACGACGTCGACTCGATGTACGGGATCCGCGCGTACCTGCGCTCGACCGGCGAGTACGTGATCACGAAGGACAACTACAACGGCACCAGCGTCGTCGTGTATCGCTGGCATCCGTGATCGCGTCCGTGCGGTCGCGTCACTGCGGGCCCGGTGCGCCGAGCACGCGGCCGTTCACGGTCCGGCCGTACATCGAATCGGGCGTGTTGTGGAAGCGCTCGCGCGTGGCCTCGACCGATCCCGCGAAGCGAGGATCCTGCGGCCGTTCGTGGCTGTCCATGAACGTCGCGACGTCCCACGCCTGCTGGTCGGTCAGCGTACCGCCGAGGCCGAGCGGCATGTTGGCCTTGATGAAACCCGCCGCGTTGTGGATGTCGCCCATGCCCGCGCCCCAGTTGAACGACCGCGAGCCCCACAGCGGCGGGAACACGGTCTTGCCGCCGCTCGACTGGCCTTGTCCGTCGGCGCCGTGGCACAGCGCGCAGTGCTGTGCGTAGACGGCGCCGCCGCGTGCATAGTCGGCCTTCTGCGCGGGCGGCGGCAGCTTCGGGAAGCCTTGCCCGGGCAGTTTCTCGCCGATCGGCGCACCCTTCGCGAGCCAGTACGAATACGTTTCCAGCGCGACCAGGATCGGGTCGCCGTTCGGCGGCGCCTTGCCGTTCATGCTGTAGCGGAAACAGCCCTGCAGGCGTTCGGCGAACGTGTTCACGTGCCCGTTCTTGCTCCGATACGCGGGATACAGCGGATAGGCGCCCCACATCGGGCTCGAATCCGCGCGGCGGCCCGCGTCGAGGTGGCAGCTCGCGCAGGTCAGCGGGTTGCCGACGTACTTGCCCGCGAACTCGGGCGTGTGCATGAAGATTTGCTCGCCAAGCTTCACGGTCTTGCCGAAGTCGTCGTTCGGAAGCGCGGATTCGGCGGGCGGCGTGAACGGCTTCGCGGGTGCCGGCGTCGCGGTGCCGATACTGGATGTGGATGCGGGTATGGATGCAGATGCGGACGTGGATGCGGATGCGGCCGGCGGCGCATCGGTCGCCGCGAATCCCGGCCCGCTGGCGGCCACGCTCAACAGCGTAGCGAGCGCGCGGTGATACAGCCGGAGTCGATCGGTCATGGCTTGGCCCCTTGCGATTCCGTACCGGCGAGTGGCGTGCCAGTGCGGGCGTAGTAAGCGGCCACCGCGTCGATGTCGGGGCCGGACAGCTTGCTGGCGATCAGCGGCATCAACCCCATCGGTCCGGGCGGACGCGTGCCTTGTTTCCAGCCGTTCAACTGGTTCGCGAGATAGGCGGCCGGCTGGCCGGCCAGCGGTGGAAACGCGGTGCCTACGCCGATTCCGCCAGGCCCGTGGCATTGCGCGCAAGCGGGCAGCCCCTGCGACCAACGGCCGCGCGTCGCGATCCATGCGCCGGTGTCGGACGGTGCGGCCGACGTGTCGTCCTTGGTTGCGATGCCGGGCGGCGCGGGCAGCGACGCGAAGTATGCGGACACGGCTTCGCGCTCGTGCGCGGACAGCAGTTTCGCGAGCGGCTGCATGACCGGGTTCTGGCGGCTGCCGTCCGCAAACGCGGCCAGTTGCGCGGACAGGTAGGCGGCCGGAACGCCCGCAAGCCGCGGGAAGCCTGCCGCCGCATTGCCTTCGCCGTTCGCGCCGTGGCAACCGATGCAGGCTGCGACACCGGTGGTCGTGCCTTGTGTCGCGATGATCTTGCCGGGCGTCGCATCGTCCGCGCATGCGGCGGCCGCGACCGACAGCAGGCCGGTCGCGGCCAGCCACGCGGCGGCGAAGCGGCGACGCGGCTTCACGATCGAATCGTTCAAGTCTCCTCCTGGGTGGGGGCGCGTTTCGTTGGTATCTGCGCGACGCGCGGGTTCAGCTCGCGTCGGCTCGTTCGCGCGGCGTTGCCTGCGCGCTCGTGCCCGTATTCTCGCTCGTGCTTGTGTTTGTGGTCGATCCCTGCGCGACACCCGACGCCACTTCATAGCGCCCGAAGCCATATCGCTCGAAGATCCGGAACGCTTCCGGCGACCGGATGAACGCGAGCCACTGGCGCGCCGCCTCCGGGTGCGGCGCGCCGTCGACGAGCGCGCCTGCGTAGATCGCGGTGGTGTTCTGGTCGGCCGGAATGTCGACGTGGCTCAGCGGATGCCCGGCCTGCTCCTGGAACATCGCCTCGGACTTCCACAGCACGCCCGCATCGGCGCGCCCCTGCATCAGGAACAGCGCGGTCTCGCGATGGTGGATGTGGGTCAGCTCGGTCGTGCCCGCCCGCACCTTGTCCTCGTAGACGGTGCGCGCGAGCGGCTCGCCGCCCGCCTTCACGAGCGACGCCTTGATCTGCCGCACGACGCCTTCGAATTCGGGGTTCGGCATCGCGAGCCGCAGGCCGGGTTTCGCGAGATCGTTCAGCGATGCGACGCGTTCGGGGTTACCCGCGCGCACCATGATCGTCAGCTGGTTCGTCACATAGGGCACGGCGGGGCCCGTCAGCGTGCCGTCGGCGATCAGCGCGTTGACTTTCGCGAGGCCCGCGAAATACGCATCGGGCTTGACCGTCCACGTCATGTTGCCGACGGTGATCGTGCCGCCAGCCTTGATCTGCGTGACGAGCAGGCCGGGCGGAATGGTTTCCCAGTAGATTCGCCCGCGGTATTCGGGGTGATCTTCTTCGAACTTCGCGACGAGTGGCGCCATTGCGAAGAAGTAGTTGCCGCCTACGAACAGCACGAGCTTCGGCGCGGTCAGGTCACCGTGAAAATCGGCGAGCACGTCGACTTGCGGCACCGTGAATTCGAGGCCGCGGTGCGGCGCGTCGTTGTTCCTGCCGTGCTGCCAGGGCGGGAAGATGTCGGCCGGCGCTGCCGCCGACGCGGGCGCCGCGAACGCGACGTGCGCGGCGATGCCCAGCCAGCCCGCCAGCGCCGCATGCACGATGCGGCGGATCCGGCGGATGCTGCGGGATTGCGTCGGCGTGTGGGTCGATGCCATGTCGATCCTTATT
Organism: Burkholderia sp. Ac-20353; assembly: GCF_017104785.1. Taxonomy (NCBI): domain Bacteria; kingdom Pseudomonadati; phylum Pseudomonadota; class Betaproteobacteria; order Burkholderiales; family Burkholderiaceae; genus Burkholderia; species Burkholderia sp. Ac-20353. Next base: position 17,317 of record NZ_JAAGPL010000065.1, read on the forward strand.
TTGCGTAAGAGAAACCGGCGTGCTGCAGTTCGGGCAGCGTGCCGACCGCGCCGGGCGTGATGATCGCGCTCGGAATCACGTGGTTGGTCAGGTCGGCGGCGAGCGCGTCAAGCGGCAGCTTGTCCGGATTCGCATTCGCGCCGTCGAGCCGTTCCGCGAGTTCCCAGATCGCGTTGTGGCACGACAGGAACACGACGCCGCGCTGCAGCAGCGCCGCGATGCTGTTGTCGTGCGCGGAAAACGCGCCGTCGGCGCTTTCATGATCCTGCGTGCCTTTCGACTGGGCGGGCTTCGGGTCGAGCAGCGTGTTGGTCGCAAACTTGTCGCCGGCCAGTTTCGCGAGCCCGTACTTGTCCCACGCGGTCTGGTCGTACAGCGCGAGGTGTGCGGAGCCGTGCGTCGCCGACACGACCAGGAAATCGGGGTGCCGGAACGACCAGATCTGTGCGTTCAGCGCATTGCGCATCAGGTTCAGCCACGGCCCGCCGAGTTCGGTGTTGTCCCAGACCTGCTTCGGGCCGCCGCGATAGCCGATTACTTCGGTCAGCGCCGCGTTGTCCCATTGGTCCGGATGCTCGACGATCATCGGCACCGTCTTGAAGTCGCGACGCCTCGGCGTGGCGGTGAGCCGTCGCGTGAGGTCGGCGAGGCGGGTGGCGCCGCCGGGCAGCAGCGATCCGGTGTCGGACGGCGCCGCCTGCGATCGGCCCGCGGCCGCCAGGATGGTCGTGCCGGCCGCGAGGCCGAAGGTCTTCAGCGCGCTGCGGCGCGCTTGCCGGTCGGTCAAGGCGAGTCTCCTGTCGAGGTTGTTGTCCGGCAGTCGTCGTGCGGCCCGGCTGCATGCGTTCGCTTGCTTGCGGGCGCGATGTCGCGATGTCGCGTGGCGACGCTGTCGTCGTGATTGCTCGATCAGTCTAGAGAGGCGCGTTCGACAGCGGAAATCGCGATATCGGATGGGAGGTATTCGAGGGTCTGATGATTGGTCGGGCGAGTCGCGCAATGTGTTGCGCGTGATGCGTATTGAAACGCGATCCGCAGACGATCCCGTTTGAACTAAAAGGAATGGCGAAACCACGCCAAATCACCGACACCCACCGATATTGCACACCAGCTATCCGTCTGCTACCGTAGCGCGCAAAATCAGAAGCAGTTAAATCAATGAGAGATCAAAGAGAGTCGGGGGCCGCGCCATGTCATTTTCCTGTCACGTCGTGATCGACGCGAAGCCGCGCACCGCATGGATCGCGCAGGCGGCGGGGGGGAATCGCAGCCGTTTTTCGCCATTTGATATCGCCATTTGAACGATTGAAAAACCGGCAGTGAATTCACCGTGCGTTTTTCCGGGAATCCGGAGAAACGCCGTCTTTAACCACCCAGCCTGACGAGACCATACAAATGAAAAAACTTTCCGCGTCGTTCGCGACGGCCGCGCTCGTGGCGTGCGCCACGCTGGCGGGCATTCCGCAGACGAGTATTGCCGCGCCGGCCGACGAACCCGCGATCGCCGCGCATTACGGCGCCGTAATCGACGCCTATACGACCAACATGCCGGAAGCCAAGGCGAAATACGACGGCAAGCGCCTCGCGTTCGAAGGTGCGGTGATCCGGATGGGCAGCGACCCCGACGGCACGTACTTCGGCGCGCTGACGAACGACGGCGCGCAGTTCGACACCCACTTCGACGTGGCCGACCAGGCCGCGCTGAAGAGCAAGTTCAAGGGACAGGAGATCAAGCCGTTCGAGGCGTCGGCGTTCTTCCGCTTCAGTTGCCTGAACGAAGGCTATATCGACGCGCCGGTGCTGCCCGGTCTGAAGCTCACGCATTGCCGCGCGAGCCAGTGAAGCAGGACGGCGGCGCGCGCCGCTCAATCGCGCGTGCCGCCGCCTTCCAGCCGCCGCACCGCCTCCGCCACCTCGTTCCTGAACCGCACGAGCGCCGCCTGTTCCGGCGCCGGCGGCTGCACGGCTCCCCACAGCATGTCGATCAGCTGCGCGGCCGTGGTTTCCGTATCGAGTTTCCGGCGCCCGAGTATCGCGTCCCACAGCACGTGCTCGATCGGCCCGAACACCATCGAGCGCAACAGGCTCAGCGGCAGGTCGGTCCGTACCTGTCCGGCCGCCTGCCCGCGCGCAAGCACGTCCATCAGCGGCGCCGTGTAGCGGCGCTGCAGCGCGGTCAACTCGTCGCTGAGCGCATGCTGCTTCGCGCGGCCTTCCGACAGCACGAGCGCGCACAGCCCGGTGCCGCTCACGAGCATCAGCCGCAGGTGCGTGCTGACGACGAACGCGAACTGCTGGTCGACGGGCGCGCCGAGCGGCATGCCGCTCTCGAATACCGTAATGTTCTCGTCGTACCAATCGGCGATCACGCGCGCGCACAGCTCGCGCTTGCCGCGGAAATAGCTGAACACGGTCGCTTCGGACACGCCGACGCGTTGCGCGATCTCGGAGGTCGTCGCATGTTCGTAGCCCTTTTCGGCAAACACTTCACGTCCGGCGCGCAGGATGTCCTGCACGCGCTGCTGGGATTTGCGGCCGGCGGGCGCGCGGGGCGCGTCGGCGCGGTCGGCTTTGACGGTGTCGGTCATCAGTTGCTCCTAGAGACCTCACCATTGACGGCGAGGAGGGAAGGAGCGCCGCCGACAGGCGGCATTCCTTCGTTAGAATGACCGGCATGATTCTTGTCTACCGCTACCGGGTGAAGTCGCTCAACGGCTTGCTGAACAAGCAGAGCCGCGCGGTGAACTACGTGTGGAACTTCTGCAACGACACGCAGAAGCACGCGCTCAAGTGGAACAAGAAGTGGCCGACGGGTTTCGACCTGAACGTGCTGACGACCGGCAGCAGCAAGGAACTGGGCATTCACTCCGGCACGGTCAACGCGACCTGCGAGCAATACGCGAAGTCGCGCAGCCAACACCGTCGCCCCTACCTGCGCTATCGCGGCAGGAAATCGCTGGGCTGGGTGCCGCTGAAGGGCCGCGACCTGAAACGCGAGGGCGACGCGTTCCGCTTTGCCGGCAATACCTTCCGCGTGTTCAGCAGTCGCCCGCTTCCCGACGGCAAGATCAAGGACGGAACCAACTTCGCGCAGGATGCACGCGGCAACTGGTTCCTCAACATCGTGATCGAGATCCCCGATGTTCAGGCGCGCCCGATCCGTTCCGGCGTCGGCATCGATCTCGGCCTGAAAGACTTCGCAACACTTTCGACCGGCGAGAAGCTGCCGAATGACCGGTTCGGCCGGCGCGCGGCCGACAAGTTGGCGAAGGCGCAGCGCGCGCGCAAGCACAAGCGGCATATCGCGAAGCTGCACGCCAAGGTGGCGAATGCCCGCGCCGATTTCCAGCACAAGCTCGCGCTCGATCTGGTGCGGCGCTTCGATTACATCGCGGTCGGCAACGTGTCGGCCGCGAAACTCGCCAGAACCAAGCTGGCGAAGAGCGTCTACGACGCATCCTGGTCGTCCTTCCGGGACAAGCTCCGTTACAAGGCGATGGCGCACGGAGCCACGTTCGTGGAAGTGGACGAAAGCGGTTCGACCCAGTCCTGTTCGGCGTGCGGGTCGCAAGACAGCACGACGCGGCCGAAAGGTATCGCGGGACTGCGAATAAGGGAGTGGACCTGCAGTCACTGTGGTGTCGAGCATGATCGAGATACCAATGCTGCGCTGAACATTCTCCGATGCGGACGTGCATCGCCAGTTGTGGGAATCCGCTCCCTTTAGGAAGCGGAGGACGTCAAGGTGTCGGATGCACGGCTGTCATCCGGGCATGATATCTGAGTATCACTCAAAAAACTATTGACGCCGGCCCCCGACGAGCGCGACACTACGCACAATTTCCGCAGTATTGGCTAACGAATCGGCGCAACAACCGGTTTTTGAGCAAAACTCAGAAAACGGTGCGCGCAACGCACTTTCTGGAGACGGAGGAGACATGAGCAACCTGCCCGGCGTGCAATTCATGCTCGGTGAAGACATCGAGATGCTGCGCGACGCCGTCGCGAATTTCGCGGCGAAGGAAATCGCGCCGCGTGCGGCGGAGGTCGATCGTACCGACCAGTTCCCGATGGATCTGTGGAAGAAGTTCGGCGACCTCGGCGTGCTCGGCATGACCGTCGCCGAAGAATACGGCGGCGCGAACATGGGCTATACCGCGCACATGGTCGCGATGGAGGAGATCTCGCGCGCGTCCGCGTCGATCGGCCTGTCGTATGGCGCGCACTCGAACCTGTGCGTGAACCAGATCCACCGCAACGGCACCGAAGCGCAAAAACAGAAATACCTGCCGAAGCTCGTGTCCGGCGAGCACATCGGCGCGCTCGCGATGAGCGAGCCGAACGCGGGCTCCGACGTCGTCAGCATGAAGCTGCGCGCGGACAAGCGCGGCGATCGCTACGTGCTGAACGGCACCAAGATGTGGATCACCAACGGCCCCGACTGCGACACGCTCGTCGTCTATGCGAAGACGGACGTCGAAGCCAACGCGCGCGGCATCACCGCATTCATCGTCGAGAAGGGCATGAAGGGCTTCTCGGTCGCGCAGAAGCTCGACAAGCTCGGGATGCGCGGCTCGCACACGGGCGAGCTGGTGTTCCAGGACGTCGAGGTGCCGGAAGAGAACATCCTCGGCCAGCTCAACGGCGGCGTGAAGGTGCTGATGAGCGGCCTCGACTACGAGCGCGCGGTGCTGTCGGGCGGCCCGACCGGCATCATGGCCGCGTGTCTCGATGCCGTTGTTCCGTATATCCACGACCGCAAGCAGTTCGGCCAGGCGATCGGCGAATTCCAGCTGATCCAGGGCAAGGTCGCCGACATGTACACGACGTTCCAGGCGTGCCGCGCGTACCTGTACGCGGTCGGCCGCCATCTCGACACGGCCGGCAGCGACCACCTGCGCCAGGTGCGCAAGGACTGCGCGGGCGTGATCCTCTACACGGCCGAGAAGGCGACGTGGATGGCCGGCGAGGCGATCCAGATCCTCGGTGGCAACGGCTACATCAACGAATACCCGGTCGGCCGCCTGTGGCGCGATGCGAAGCTCTACGAAATCGGCGCCGGCACGAGCGAGATCCGCCGGATGCTGATCGGCCGCGAGCTGTTCGCGGAAACGATGTAACGCCCACGTCAAGCGAACGGAGCCTCGTCGATGCCGATCATCGAATCCAAACTGAACCCGCGTTCGGAAGAATTCCGCGCGAATGCCGCGGCGCTCGAGGCGGTCGTCGCCGACCTGCGCGCGAAGATCGAACAGCTCGCGCAAGGCGGCGGCGCGGCCGCGCGCGACAAGCACCTGTCGCGCGGCAAGCTGCTGCCGCGCGACCGCATCGCGCAACTGCTCGATCCGGGCACGCCGTTCCTCGAGCTGTCGCAGCTCGCGGCGAACGGCATGTACAACGACGACGCGCCGGGCGCGGGGATCATCACCGGCATCGGCCGGATCGCGGGCCGCGAGTGCGTGATCGTCTGCAACGACGCGACGGTCAAGGGCGGCACCTACTATCCGGTCACCGTGAAGAAGCACGTGCGCGCGCAGGAGATCGCCGCGGAAAACCGGTTGCCGTGCGTGTATCTCGTCGATTCGGGCGGCGCGAACCTGCCGAACCAGGACGACGTGTTCCCCGATCGCGACCACTTCGGCCGGATCTTCTACAACCAGGCGACGATGTCGGCCGCGGGGATCGCGCAGATCGCGGTCGTGATGGGCTCGTGCACGGCCGGCGGCGCCTACGTGCCGGCGATGAGCGACGAGTCGATCATCGTGAAGAACCAGGGCACGATTTTCCTGGGTGGCCCGCCGCTCGTGAAGGCCGCGACCGGCGAGGAAGTGAGCGCCGAGGATCTCGGTGGCGGCGACGTGCACACGCGGCTGTCGGGCGTGGCCGACCATCTCGCGCAGAACGACGCGCATGCGCTGTCGATCGCGCGCAACATCGTCGATCATCTCGCGCCGAAGCTTGCGCTGCCGGTGACGCTGCGCGACGCGAAGCCGCCGCGTTACGACGCGCAGAGCCTGTACGGCGTGATCCCGGCCGACACGCGCAAGCCGTTCGACGTGCGCGAGGTGATCGCGCGCATCGTCGACGATTCCGAATTCGACGAATTCAAGGCGCGCTACGGCACGACGCTCGTCACGGGCTTCGCGCACATCTGGGGCCATCCGGTCGGGATCGTCGCGAACAACGGCATCCTGTTCTCGGAATCGGCGGTGAAGGGCGCGCATTTCATCGAGCTGTGCTGCCAGCGCAAGATCCCGCTCGTGTTCCTGCAGAACATCACGGGCTTCATGGTCGGCCGCAAGTACGAGAACGAAGGGATCGCGCGGCACGGCGCGAAGATGGTGACGGCCGTGTCGAACGCGAAGGTGCCGAAGTTCACGGTGATCATCGGCGGCTCGTTCGGCGCCGGCAACTACGGAATGTGCGGCCGCGCATTCGGGCCGCGCTTCCTGTGGATGTGGCCGAACGCGCGGATCTCGGTGATGGGCGGCGAGCAGGCCGCGTCGGTGCTCGCGACCGTGCGTCGCGACGGCATCGAGGCGAAGGGCGGCGCGTGGTCGGCCGACGACGAGGAAGCCTTCAAGCAGCCGATTCGCGACCAGTACGAGCGCCAGGGGCATCCGTACTACGCGAGCGCGCGGCTGTGGGACGACGGCGTGATCGACCCCGCGCAGACGCGCGACGTGCTCGGCCTCGGGCTCGCGGCGTCGATGAACGCGCCGATCGACGACACGCGTTTCGGCGTGTTCCGGATGTAAGCAGACACCAGGAGCGGACGATGCGATACGAAACCATCAAGGTCAACGAAGCGAACCGCGTCGCCACCGTCACGCTTGCGCGCCCCGACGTGCGCAATGCGTTCAACGAGACGATGATCGCCGAGCTGACGACCGCGTTCGAATGGCTCGACGCGCACGCAGGCGTGCGCGCGGTCGTGCTCGCGGCGGAGGGCCCTGCATTCTGCGCAGGCGCAGACCTGAACTGGATGAAGAAGATGGCCGGCTACTCGGACGACGAGAACCGTGCCGACGCGCGCAAGCTCGCGCGGATGCTCGAGGCGATCCATCGCTGCGGCAAGCCGGTGATCGCGCGCGTGCATGGCGACGCGTATGCGGGCGGCGTCGGCCTCGTGGCCGCCGCCGACATCGCGATCGCGGTGGAGGGCACGAAGTTCTGCCTGTCCGAAGCGCGCCTCGGGCTGATCCCGGCGACGATCGCGCCGTATGTGGTGCGCGCGATGGGCGAGCGCGCGGCGCGGCGCTACTTCACGACCGCGGAAGTGTTCGACAGCGCCCGTGCGGCGGCGCTCGGCTTCGTGCACGAAACGGTGCCGGCCGATGCGCTCGACGAGACCGTCACGAAGCTCGCGGCGGCGCTGGACGCGAACGGGCCCGATGCGGTGCGCGCGTGCAAGCGGCTCGTTGCCGACGTCGCGGGCCGGCCGCTCGACGCGGCGCTGATCGAGCAGACCGCCGAGTGGATCGCGCGGACCCGCGCGGGCGCGGAAGCGCGCGAGGGGATCGCCGCGTTCCTGGAGAAGCGCACGCCGTCATGGCGGGCCTGATGTAACCGGCTGCGGTAGCTGACTGCGCTGACCGGCTGCGGCAGCCGACGGCGCTTCGCGTTGCGTGATACGCGAGCGAAGCGCGAACCCCATCCCTTACCGGACGACATCGAAGCCATGTTCGACAAGATTCTGATCGCCAACCGTGGCGAAATCGCGTGCCGGGTCGCCGCGACGTGCAAACGTCTCGGCGTCGCGAGCGTCGCCGTCTATTCCGACGCGGATGCGCATGCGAAGCACGTCGCCGCGTGCGACGAGGCCGTGCATATCGGCGGGTCGGCGGTCGCCGACAGCTACCTGCGCATCGAGCGCATCATCGAAGCCGCGCGCGCGACGGGCGCGCAGGCGATCCACCCCGGCTACGGGTTCCTGTCGGAGAACGAGGATTTCGCGCACGCGTGCGAGCAGGCCGGCATCGTGTTCATCGGGCCGCCGGTCGACGCGATCGCCGCGATGGGCTCGAAGGCCGCCGCGAAGGCGCTGATGCATGCGGCGGCGGTGCCGCTCGTGCCCGGCTATCACGGCGACGCGCAGGATGCGGCGCTGCTGCATCGCGAGGCTGATGCAATCGGCTACCCGGTGCTGCTGAAGGCGAGCGCGGGCGGTGGCGGCAAGGGGATGCGGGTTGTCGAGCGTTCCGGCGATTTCCCCGCGGCGCTCGCGTCGTGCCAGCGCGAAGCGGCAAGCAGCTTCGGCAACGACCGCGTGCTGATCGAGAAATACCTGACGCGCCCGCGTCACGTCGAAGTGCAGGTGTTCGGTGACACGCACGGCAACACCGTTTACCTGTTCGACCGCGACTGCTCGGTGCAGCGCCGTCACCAGAAGGTGCTCGAGGAAGCGCCCGCGCCGGGTCTCGCCGAAGACGTGCGCCGCGCGATGGGCGAGGCGGCGGTCGCGGCCGCGCGCGCGGTCGGCTATGTCGGCGCGGGCACCGTCGAATTCATCATGACGGGCGACGCGTTCTACTTCATGGAGATGAACACGCGCCTGCAGGTCGAGCATCCGGTCACCGAGATGGTGACGGGCCTCGATCTCGTCGAGTGGCAACTGCGCGTCGCGGCGGGTGAGCCGCTGCCTTTGAAGCAAGAGCAGCTGCGCGTGACTGGGCATGCGATCGAGGCGCGCCTCTACGCGGAGAACCCTGCGCGCGGCTTCCTGCCGTCGACCGGCACGCTGAAGCATCTGCGCCTGCCGGACGGTGTCGAGTTCGCGATCGGCGCGCCGGTGCGTGTCGACAGCGGCGTGCGCGAGGGCGATGCGATCACGCCGTTCTACGATCCGATGATCGCGAAGCTGATCGTGCATGGCGCGGACCGCGACGAAGCGCTCGGCCGGATGATGCGCGCGCTGCGCGAATGCGAGGTCGTCGGCCTGTACACGAACGCGGCGTTCCTGCAGCGGATCGTTGCGTGCAAGCCGTTCGCCGAGGCCGATCTCGATACGGGCCTGATCGAGCGCAATCACGACACGCTGTTCGCGCCGCAACAGCCGCCGCGCGCGGCGCTCGCGCTTGCCTGTGCGGCGCTGCGCGCGCGCGAGCGCGATGCACTGACGGATCGTCGATCGCCGTGGGCCGCGTTGTCGAACTGGCGCTTGAACGCAGGCTTCGGCCGCACGCTCGAATGGCGCGCGATCGAGCGCGAGATGGACATCACGGTCGAGTTCGAAGAGGACGCGGCCGGCAAGCGGCTCGCGATCGGCGATGCGCCCGCGCAGCCGTTCGCGTGGGCTCGCGGCGCGAGCCCGCTCGACTTCGACGTGACGCTCGACGGCGTGCGCAGCAGCGGCCGCGTGTATGCGGACGGCGACACGTTCCACGTGTTCACGCAGGGCGCGTCCGAATCGTTCGAGTGGCGCAACCTGCTCGCGCATGCGGGCGACACCGAACACGGCGGCGGGCGCCTGACCGCGCCGATGCCGGGCAAGGTGATCGCGGTGCTGGTCGAGGCCGGACAGGCAGTCGAGCCGGGCACGCCGCTGATCGTGATGGAAGCGATGAAGATGGAGCACACGATCGGCGCGCCGAGCGCGGGCGTCGTCGCGGAAGTGCTGTATGGCGTCGGCGACCAGGTTGCGGACGGCGCGCAACTGCTCGTGATGGCGGAAGCCTGAGCGCCGCGTCGGGGATGGTGCGGCTTCGAGTCGTAAGCGCCATCCCCGCCGACAATATCAATTTGCTCGTCGCCGGAATCTGATCGAGCAATTCGCGCGGAATTTCTGCAGTCGACGGCATCCTGACGATCATGAGCGCCGCTCGCAACACGCTCGTTTCGTGTCAGGCACTCAGGCGCGCCTCGCCGGCACCGGCGCTTCGAGTCGCCGTGTGGACGCCCCTTCCTTTCCCCCTCGCTGTAGCCTTTCGGACCCATGCCGTCGACTACGACGCGCAGTGCCTCGCCGCTTGCGATGATCGGCAACGGAGCCTAAATATCCGAGCACGACGACGCAGCCTTTGAGAGTCCCAAGTTCAGATGTCGGGTTTCAACCAGTTAAAAATGCCGTGTTTTGGCATATAGGTTGAGCGCTGGCCTCTAACTGGTGCGGCATTCGGAAAATCTGCGAGTTCGGCTTTATCGATCCGCATCGTCAGATTGCTTCGATTGGTCAGGCGAGCGTTGTAGGCCGGCCAGTTCCGAACGTGGCAAATCTCCTGAGGCTTACGCGTCGCGCTCGTATCCTCGCGCCTCGTTTCATCCGGCAAAAGGCCGGAAATCTACGAAGCGTTCAGAATTTTTAACAGTTTATGTAGGGGACTTTCTTGCTGTCGCGTGTAAGCGTCAGCCAACTGTCTCCTCAGTTGTTTCGGGCAGTAACGCCCTCCAGGAATCACGGACCGCTCTTACCCAGTGCGGCTTCGACGGGCTTGTCGGTTACGACTTCCCTTCGTCTCCCTACGTAAGACCGGACCTGTGGTATCGGCTCGAAATTCCACGGGGACACATTTCGATTGCCTTGACAGTCCGCGGGGGCGTTCATACCATCTAATGCGAATACGAATCATTAGTATTTACGGATGGCTCGTATTCTTGATGTTTTATGTGTTCATTTAATATTTTTATTTGGGAATGCTATGAAAAACAGGTCAACCAAGGAATCGTTCGAGATTGCCCGCGTCGGGGATGTCGACGTCATTACGCTGAAGCAGGATGCCAGCAAGGCGACCATGGGCGGAGACGGCAGCATCGCCGAATACTTCAACAGGCCGATGCATATTTACGATTGGCAGATTATGGATTCGGGCTACTACGGCTGATCGACATAGGGGGCGGCTGACTTCGTTAGCGGGCGGCCGTCCATTTTCCGAGACGGGATTTCATGACAATCGATGCACGGGACGACCGTATGCCATATGCATTGAGTCAGCACGCAAGATTGGCCTATTACGAGGATGACCTGATCATTCTCACGATCCTCGACAACAAGTTTCATTTGATCAAGGACGTATCCCGGGATGCCATGAACGCGCTATACGAGCCTATGGCCCAGCAGACGGGTTCCGGCTTGCACGATGCACTGCGGATCATGGGCGTGCTGGAGGAGTCGCGCGATCGCGCGGATACTCCGCCGGCCGGATTGAGGCCGCAGAGCTATGTGGAGCAACGCTGGATGATGCCATTGACGCGTCATGTGCCAGCCACCGTTGTGGGTATCGCTGCATCGCTCGCTGCCCTTTATCGGGCGACGGTCATGATCAAACTGGGGGGATTCAGGCGCATCGTTTCGATCAGGAAAGGGGTACCAAGTATGGTATCCGGATCGATGGACGTCGACGGAGCCGTGCAGGCCGCCATGGGCAATCTGAACCGGGTCTTTGCCTGCGATGTCAGCGGTAACCGATGCCTGACCTATTCCCTCGCACTGGCTCTTCTGTTGAGACGGAAAATACCCAATGTAACACTGGTTGTCGGGGTGAGGACGCGCCCCTTCTTCAGCCACGCATGGGTCGAAGTCGACGGCACGGTTGTGAACGACGCTGCCGACTTGCGCAAAAACCTGGCGGTCATCCTGGAGGTTTGATGTTCATCGCTTACCCGGAAAACATCGCGAAGCACTTGGAACACGTCATTAATGAATGGGCGGGAAGAAATCGGCTGACGACACATCTTCACGGAAAATTCGTTGTTCGATGTTCGGATCGGTGGACGGTTTCGAAGTGGGGGCAATTCATCGAATTTTTTGAGGGCGTGGCTTATGAATGGCCGACCTGTCAGTATTGTCCGGCACCAGAGAGACGCGCTCGCTTCTCTGATTCGATCGGCTATTTCACGTCGATTCTGTTGAGTTTGGACACGCTTGAGGTAGTCAGAAGTCTGTATCGGAGTACAGATATTTTCTATACCACGCTGCACGGTATGATGCTCGCCTGTAGTGAACTGGCTGTCATCGTTGCCTTGCGTGGCGGCTTTGCAAGTCAACGCATCGATGTCGACTATTGCCACGATTTCATAGCGCATCAGCAAAAATTCGATGGGCATACGTCGTTCGAGAGCATAAGAGAGGTCATGCTCGGCGAATGTATCAGGATGTCGACATCGGACATCATCGGTGCGGCGTTCGTCAATCATCCGATCGTTCCGAACGGCGATATCGTTGACACGTTACGCGATACCCTGTCCGCATTCACGCAGCCTTTCGATAGTACCGTTCTGATGTTCTCAGGCGGCCTGGACTCGAGCACCTTGCTTTGGACGCTGCTCGCGACCGGCACGAAGCTCCTCGTGCTGCATAGCGAATCGGGTCCAGACGCGAGGGACAGTGAGTATCAGGATGCAGCCGCAGTAGCGTTGGATCTCGACTGTGAGATCCAGCGGGTCTTGCCCGAGCGCGAGGATTACAGTCGGGCATTCACAACTTCAACTGAGGGCCAGTCCTCATCTCCGTACGATATATCGATTTTTCGATCCCGATCACCCGCTTGTTCAGACCTGCCGATCGACGAGACGACACTTCTCATAACGGGGCATGGCGGGGATCACGTATTCATCCAGAATCCTGACAACAATTCGTGCCTGGAGGCGTTGCAGGCAGGGCGGGTACTCGAGTACGTGCGGACCGTACGAAAACTGTCCAGGCTAAAGGGACGGCGCGGTGTCGAAATCGTGCGCGATAATCTTCGTCTCCTGACGGGGGCTCGCTCACTTACCGGTTCATTTCCTGCCTGGCTGCCGAGGCCGAGACATCGATCGGCATGTCGAACCGCTCACTATCTGATACGAGACCTGGATCGCCGCACGGCGAAATACAGCCATCTCTCAGCCATCCTGCAGGCGCTGCAGTCAGCATGCATCCCGCGCAACGGCCCACCCACGCTTGCCCCGTTGCTGTTGCAGAACGTTGTCGGGCACATGATAGGAATTCCCGTCCAGGATACGTTCACGGACACCCATGACCGTGTCACGCTGCGCGAATCCATTTACAGACGGTCCGGGAAGTCGTTCGCATGGCGGCGGACGAAGCGGGCGTCGTCAGCGTTCCTGTTTCAACTCATGTCCCAATCTGAAGCGAATCTTGTCGATCTGATCGACCGTTCGTACTTCGTATCGCTTTTGCATATTGACCGAGACGCGCTGCTCGCAGAAGTGCGGCAAAACTGCCAAATTGCGTTGACCGGGAATTTCAAGCACATCGTGAACCTGTACAAGATCGAAGCGCACCTCCGATCGATCGAGCATCAATCTTCAAGCCTGACCAGACCATGAAGCGCTGGATTGGAACCTATTCGGAAATCGGGCGCCATCTGCAGCGTCGGGAACGTTTTTTCATCGTCGCAATCCTGTCCTGCACGCTGGGATCTGCAACATCGATGGCGATGTCACCGGTCATCCTGGGGCGGTTGACCGACATCCTGCTCGCTGCGGATCGCCGGACGTCCGCTTACGTGATCTATCTAGCGGTGAGCTATCTGATCGCCATCGCGATGCCCAGGTTTCTCGGTACCGTCGATCTTTACCTCCAGAGCATGCTTCGCCTCCGAGCAAACCGCTCGCTCCTCGCCAGTTACTTCAACTACCTTTGCCGGCAACCGGACAATTTCTTCGTCAACAAAAATTCCGGAGAGCTGACTCAGGAGATCACCCAGGCGTCGAATGACCTCTACCTCGTCATCCGCAATCTCTCCACGTCGCTCATCTCTCCGATCGTCCAGATCTGTATTGCCGTCGTGGTCCTGGCGTCCAATCAAGATCTGCTGGTCGCCGGAACGATCGCGATCTACGTTGTGCTCTTCGTGACGAATAACGTGATACACGGCAGGCGGCTCGTCGAACTCAAATCCCGTTGCATGGATGCGGGCAAAAAATCCTATGCGACGTTGACGGATTCGATCACCAACATTCATGTGGCACGCCAGTTCGACGGCTATCACTTCCTGCTCTCCCGCTACCAAAGGGTGCTCGACGAAGACCGGCATACGCAAGGCTACTATTGGAAAATCAGCTTGCGCATGCAGTTCTTCAATGCTTGCCTGTTCGTCGGCCTGTTTGGCGTAACGTTCCTGATGGCCCTGCACGAAGTCGTGACCGGAGCGCGTTCGGTCGGCAATTTTGTCCTGGTGGCGGCCTACACGGTGACGCTGCTGTCACCGATCGAAATCCTGGGCAACATGTTCACGGAAATCAATCAATCGCTGGTCACGTTCGGCCGGTTCCTCGATAGGCTGTCCACCGCCATGAACCCCGTGTCGCGGCTCGATCGGAATCCGGTGTCCCAACCTGCCGCGCCGGCAATCGAATTCGAACGCGTTTGCGTGACTTACCCGGGAGCCGGCCGGCGGGCCTTAACCGATATTGGTTTCACTGTCGATTCGGGACAGCGTGTCGCCATCACCGGGCCAAGCGGTGCCGGGAAAAGTACGCTCGTCAAGGTGCTGACGAAACAGCTCGTTGCAGAGGGCGGGGCAATCCGGATCTTCGGAGAAGACATTCTGTGCATCGATGCTCAGACATTGAGAGAGCGTATCGGTTGCGTTTCCCAGGACGTTTTCTTGTTCAAGGACACACTGCGCTTCAATTTGCAGATCTCGCGCCCGGACGCGTCCGATGCTGACATGATCGCCGCGCTCGAATGCGCCGGGTTGAAGGATCTGCTCATTGGGCTGCCGGCGGGTCTCGACACGACGCTCGGCGATCGCGGCGCCACGCTTTCGGGCGGCCAACGGCAACGACTCGCGTTGGCGAGGCTGTTTCTGCGCGCGCCGGACATCGTGCTTGTCGACGAGGGTACGTCGTCGCTGGATCTCGTCACGGAGCAATACGTGCTCGACAAGATCTTCGAGATTTTTTCGGGAAAGACAATCGTCATGATCACACACCGGCCCAGTGCGATGACGAAGGTGGATGCGGTGATCGTCATGTCCGACGGCCAGATTGACGACTACGCGGAACCGGACGTGCTCCGATCGCGAAACACGTTCTTTGCCCGAGTGATCGAATCCGTTGGCCACTAGCAGGGCGAACGCATGGAGCGTTGTGAGCAATCAAGGACCGACGCGTGGGGTTGTAAGTCGAATCCCAAGTGCGCCGCGTGAGCGCTGCCACCAGTGATCGCTATCGCGCCGAACTCCTTGGCTGGCAACGCGCTTCATGCGACTGCCGCCGCCGCGATCCGCAGGCCCTAAACAATCCCTGACAGTCGTGCGGCCGGAAGTCCGCTAGACTGGCTGCTTGCATGCAGCGCTCAAGCCTGCCTCCCGGGTGTGGCCGCGCTACACTGCGACCCTCCAACCTCCGTTCCTCGCCGACGATGACGTCCCCTGTCCTGAACGGCCTGCGCATCGGCATCACGATCGGCTTGCGCGCCCCCGACGAAAGCCTGTGGATCAACGGCATCAAGCAGAACGCACTGTTCCTCGCGAAGCTGCTGATCGCGTCGCCGCACGGCTACCGCGTGACGCTCGTCAACACCACCGACGTGCCGCTGACTGACGCGCTTCCATGGGATCGCGCGGTGTACGACACGCGCGCGTTCGCGGACGCGAAGGACGCACTCGACGTGCTGATCGAACTCGGCGGGCAGATCGACGCGGCGCAGACCGCCTACCTGAAAGCGCGCGGCACGAAGATCGTCAGCTACTGCTGCGGCGTCGAATACATCAACGCGATGGAGTCGATCCTGTTCGGCCGCCGGCTGTGGGATACGCTGTTCATCAACCGCGGCTACGACGAGGTGTGGGCGATTCCGCAGATCGCACCGTCGTCGCTGCCGTTCCTGCAGTCGCTGCGCCGCTGTCCGGGGCGCGTCGTGCCGTTCGTCTGGGATCCGATGTTCCTGACCGAGCGCGCCCGCACGCTGCCCGAGCGTGGCGAGTACCGGCCGCGCGGCATGCGCGCGAAGCGGCTGACGGTGATGGAGCCGAACCACGACGTCGTGAAGTTCTGCGTGTATCCGCTGCTGATCATCGACGAGGCGTTTCGCCGCGAGCCGGACGCGATCGCGTTCACGCACGTGACGAACGCCGATCGCCTCGCGCACGACAGCCAGGAGTTCGTGATGCTGATGAACTACCTGGAGATCGTCCGGGCCGGCAAGGCGAGTTTCGTCGGCCGCTTCGACACGCCGGTGTTCCTCGCGGAGCTGACCGACGTCGTCGTGTCGCACCAGTGGGCGAATCCGCTCAACTACTTCTACTTCGACGTGTGCTGGCAAGGCTATCCGCTCGTGCACAACGCGAGCCTCGCGCCCGATCTCGGCTACTACTATCCGGACAACGACGTGCAGCAAGGCACGAACGCGCTGCTGGATGCGCTGCACACGCATGACGACGACTGGGAAGGGTATGCGCGGCGTCAGCGCGAGATCCTGCGGCGGTATACGCCGGCGAACCCGGCGCTCGTCGCCGAATATGACGCGCTGCTCGCGCAGCTCGTCGGTGGGGCGGCCGGGTAACGGCGCGCCGCCGCACGATAGCGGGCGGAAATCGAATGGCCCGATAAAAAAGAAACCGCCGAATAACATGAATTCGGCGGTTATCAAGGCACGAATCTGACAGATCTCGAGAGATCTGCCGAAATTAATTCACTCTAGATTGAAAATTAAAATGAATGAGTGAGGGTGCGGGGCGCGTTGCGTTGGCCACCGAGCGGACGACTGTGAATGCGTGTGATCGATTTTCTGAATTTGAATATCATTGACAAAGTGTGCGCTGATAAAAATCTAGAATCGGTATCGTGGTTTTCAAATGAATGAATAAACAATTTTCTGTCGGATCTGGCGGGTAAATTCCGACGTTCACATTCTTTCATTCCTTTTGGTTTGCAATGAGAATTGAGCCGTCTGTCGCGGCCCGCCGCGTTCCTGTCGCGCGTTGCGTGATGCGTGGCGTCGGCGTGATGAGAGGCACGAAGGTCGTGGATCGAAACGGTAGCGCAGCATCATCCAGCGAGCTTGGCGCACTCGGCGACCTCGAGGACATGCTGCGTCGTCTGGCGGGCGGTACGTCCGCAGAACAGGCAGAGGAGGCCGAGGTGGCCCGCTGCGTCGACGGCCTGAAGGCGGTCGCACGCCGCATCGCGACGCTGGGCGCGCTGGATCGCACGGGCCGCGAACTGGCGGCGCGATACTACTGCGCGGGCATTGCAATGGGCGTGTACGGACACGATTCCGCAATCGCGTGCGGCATATTCGGCAGCGTCGAACAGCACAGCCGCGCGAGCGGCGCGCGAGTCGGCCGCGCGCGGCGACGCATCTTCGCGTCGCTGGTGCGCGCGGGGCGGCGCCACGGTCAGGCGTTCATGGCGTCGTGCGGGCGCCTGGTTCGCCTGTAGCCGGGCGGTGCGTCATGCGTCACGATAGAGCGACGCAAGCGCGTCCGTATAGGCCGCGACGTTGTCCGGGTTGTAGATGCTGACCGAGTCGAGCACCTGCAACGACCGCTCGCGGTATGCGCCGAGGTTCGCGTCGTGCTCGGCGAAGGCCTTCAGCAGCGCGCGGCCGCCCGCTTCGCAATCGAAGTCCGGATAGAAATACCCGGCATTGCCGAGGAACGGCGAGTTGTGGACCAGCGGATAGTCGCCGTACAGCAGCTCGTAATACAGGTAGTTCTGCGCGTTCTCCCACGTGTGCGACACGACCGCATCGCCGTACGCGGCCATGAACTCGTACACCGCGTAACGGCTTTCGAAGGTCGTGATCCCGTGCTCAACGATGTCGAGGCTCTTCGCGAAGTGGACGAACGTCGGGTGTTCCTTCACGTGCAGCGTGTTGCACACGCGCACGACTTCGAGGAACTCCGGTTTCGCGCGATACGCTTCCTCGGTCACGAGCATCGGGATGATGCTCGTTTTCACCATGCAGATGTTCGGCTCGAACATCGTCACGCGCCAGCGCGGCTTGGCCGGTTGGTAGCCGAATTCGAGGCCCGGCCCGAGCGTTGCGCGTGCCTTGTCGAACAGCATCGGATGCCAGATGTGCGGGACGATCGTCACCGGCGCGCGCAGGCCGGTCTGGTAATAGTGCAGGCACGAGCGCTCGAACTCGGGGATCGTCCATACCGCGTCGTACGGCGCGCCGGAGAACAGGAAGCCCGACGGCTTGTTGAACATCGCGCGCTCGATGTCGATCACGTAGTCGTTGCCGACCCGCATCGTCACGACCTTGCGGCCGCGCTCGCGGAACGCGCGAAGGTACTCGGCGTCGAACTGCGCGCTCATCTCGACGAGCACGTCGCAGCGCTGCAGTGCTTCGTCTTTCGACAGCAGCGGCACATTCCATTCGCCGAGCATCATTTGCGGATCGGCGAGCTGTTCGCCGCCGTTCACCATCAGCGCTTGCGCGACGAGCGGCGACTGGCGCAGCAGCAGGATCAGCAGCAGGCAGTTCTGGAAAATGCCGTTTTCCCATAGCGACTGGCCGGCGCCGCGCACATGCAGCGACACACCGACGACGAGCCGCTTGCCCTCGCCGGGCGCTTGACGGGCATTGGAGTCCGACATGCGTGTTCTCCGGTTCAGGCGACCAGACGCGCGACGAACGCGTCGAGGTTCGCGGGGTTGTCGATCGAGACCGACTGCAGCAGCCGGTCGGCTTTCACGCGGTAGTCGTCAAGCTGCGCGTCGTGATGCTGCCACGCGTCGAGCAGCGCGCGGCCGCCGGCCGCCGCGTCGAAGTCCGGGTAGTAGTAGCCGGCGTCGCCGAGCAGCGTCGAGTTGTGGATCAGCGGATAGCCGCCGTACAGCACGTCGTAATACAGGTAGTTCTGTGCGTTCTCCCACTGATGCGACACGACGGCGTCCGCATGGCGCGCCATGAAGCCGGGCAGGTCGATGCGCGGCTCGAAGGTCGCCTTGTTCTGCCGCACGAGGTCGAGGCTGCTCGCGAAGTGCAGGAACGTCGGGTGATCCTTCAGGTGCATCGCGTTGACGACGAACAGGTGCTCGACCGCTTCCGGCCGTGCACGGAAGAATTCCTCGCTGGCGAGCATCGGGTAATGGCAGGTCTTCACGACGGAGATGTTCGGTTCGAGCGTCGCGAGCCGCCACGCGGCGCGGCCCGGCTGATAGCCGAACGTCGCGCCTTCGCTCGCGAGCGCGGCGACGCGTCGTTCGAGAAAGTACGGCGACCAGATGTGCGGCACGAGATGCACGGGCGCGCGCAGCAGCGTGCGGAGCATTGGCGCCGCGGTCTTGTCGTACTGCGGCAGCAGCCACGCCTCGTCGAACGGGCCGCCGTTGAAGATGTGCCCGGACGGCTTGTCGAAGATCGGCGTTTCGCACAGGCCCGCATACAGGTGCCCGCAAAAAAACACGATGCGCTTCTTGCCGAGCGCCTTCATGTGCTTCAGCCATTCGACCGGCAACTGCGCGCCCATTTCGATGACGACGTCGAGTTCGTGCGTGACGTCGCCCGGCTGCACGAGCGGCACGTCGAGCCCGTCGAGGTCGAGCCCGGCCGGCAGCGCGCGTGCGTCGCCGCCATTCAGGAAGTAGACGGGGCCGACGCGGTCGGAGCGCTTCAGCATCATCGCGAGGAACGCGATGTTCTGATGGATGCCGTTTTCCCAGATCGCCTGGCCGTCTCGCGCGAACAGCGAGATGCCGACGGCCGGGCGGTCGTTGCGGGCGCCGCGCGACGCGGCTTGAATGTTGTCCGTCACCAGCTTTGTTCCTCTGCGGCACCTGCGGTCCGGCGGTCGCGGTTCGCTCCGCTGCACGGATCCGGTTTGCCGTTGATTGTCATGTGTGCGCCTGTGGCGCCGCGCCGCGCGGCGCATCCGGCCGCGGCGATTGTGGCACGGAAATCGTCGGTTTTGGAGTCGGCGCCGGCTGCGCGGCTTGCGGCGCGCCGCACTGGAACACGAGCGTGGCCGGGTCCGCGCCGTCGCGCAGCGATTTCGCGTATCGCCGGATTGCGGAAGTCCGCGCAGCGCGTATCGTGCGTGCGCTGCGTGGACGGACGTCAGCCACCGCCGCTGGCGGCGACGGTGGCGATCACTTCCTGAGGAAGCGCAGCGCAAAGCGCGCGATGCGCGGGACGAACGTCGGACGCAGCAGCCGCTTGTCGTAGCCGGCCATCCGCCGGTCGTTCTCGTCGACGCAAAGCGCGATCAGCTCGCGCGGATCGAGCGCATCGCCGATGGCCGCGGCCCCGGTCCTCGAGAAATTCGCGTCGTGCGCGACGCCGTCGGCGTCGATGCCGCGCGCGATGCCGATCCGTTCCCGGATCAGGAACGCCCACACCGCGGCGACGCGCGCGAAGAACCACGGCCGGCGCCACCACCGCATATTGCGCCAGTACCACGCGTACCAGTTGACGAAGAACAGGATGTGCCGGCCTTCCTCCTGGATCACCGGCTCGAAGGTCTCGACGAGTTCGGCCGGGAAATAGCCGGAACGCTGCGCGGAGCGGAACAGGCCGAACGCGAAGAAGCTGTCGATGCACTCGCTGAAGCCCGTCACCACCCACGCCCATTCGGCGTCGTTCGGGGCCGGATACGCAGGCTCCGGCGCGAGCCCGATGCCGTACGCGTCGACGAGCTTCGACAGCACGACCTTGTGGCGTGCTTCCTCGCCGCCGTCCATGTCGAGTGCCTCTTTCAGCAGCTTGTCGGTCACGGTCGACGCGAACGTTGCGACGCGAATCGACGCGCGGCCTTCGGTCTGCACCGCGATGTCCCAGATCGGCAGTGACGTGAGCCGAATGAGCTCTTCGGGCGTCAGCGGCGGCCAGTCGATCACGGCCGGCTTGTACGGGTTATGGGTGTCGAGCAGCATGCGACAGAACATCTGCTTGTGCGCATCTGAACCGATTTTTACCGGACCTTGCCTCTCGAAGGTCCAGTTGCGCATTGAGTGATCTGCTGCTGCGTGCTCATCCCGCAGCGTATCAGTCATGGCTATTGTTATCGTGATGACGGAGTGAAAGAGTGTCCCACGGCTCCGGATTTCACGTATTTTCGTGCTGCCTGATGCGCGGCGGCGTGATGCAGGTCAAGCGTGCGCGTCGACCCAGAGGCGGCCCCAGCGGGACGCATAGGCGAGCGCATGTTCCTCTTCGAAGAAGAAGTCGATTGCGTCGAACGAGACGGCGCGCGACGGGCCGCCGCTTGCCTTCTCGATGGTCAGGTTCGCGGCGAACAGCCCGTTCGGCAGACGCGCGGCGGCCGGTGCGACTTCGTAGCCCTTGTAGCGGATCGTGCGATTCATGGCGTGTGCGGAGAAGGATCGGGCTTTCAGCGTACGAAAACCCGCGCGCCGCGTGAACCAATCTTTCGGCCAATGCAAATCATTCAGCGGACCGAATCGTTATCAACAGTCAAATGCGGGGTCGCGGGCTGCTGCGGCGTGCGAATGTGCGCCGCCCGCGCGGCGGACGACACCGGACGCGGGCGGGAGAGCGCGGGAGAGCGTGGGAGAGGGCGGGGTTACTGGTTGGCGATCTTCAGCACCGGCGCGAGCGCGTCGACCGAAGCCGCATGCGACGCCGCGCGATGCGACGCGAACGCCAGCGCGAATTCGGCGGCTTGCGAGCCGACCGTTTCGAGCTGCGCGACGACCTTCGGGTCCGAGCAGCTGTCCGCGCTCTCGAAGCGCGTTTCGAGCGTGTTGACGGTCGCGCCGAACGGCGTCGGCCAGCCGCGCAGTGCGTGGACGATCGAGCGCAGCGACGTCAGCACGGTACCGGCCGCTTGCCAGCCGTACGCGGTCACGATCAGGCCGACCGCGCGGCCGTCGAGGTACGGGCGTTCGTCCGCGCGCAGTTCCTCGAGCGTGTCGAGCGCGTTCTTCACGAGACCGGAGACGCCGCCGTGATAGCCGGGCGTCGCGATGATGATCGCGTCGGCCTGCCGCACGGTGTCGATCAGGTCGCGCTGCGCGTCGGTCAGCGTCTTCTGTTCGGGCGCGTAGTGCGGCAGCGTATGCAGGAACGGACCGTCGAACAGCCGGGTGCGGGCGCCGGCCGCCTGCGCGCCGCGCAGCGCGAACGACAGCGCGCGCTCGGTCGACGAGGCCGCGCGGGTGGTGCCGCCGATGCCGACGACGAACGGCCGGCGATGTTGATCGAATGCAGTCAAGGGGCGCTCCTGGGGGATGGGTTGCCCGGCTAAGCACAGGCTTAAAACCGCATGGTAACGACCCCGGAGCCAGTCTGAAAACGACTTTTCGTTCTATCGATATGCCGCCAGCGCGGGTGACCCGCGCGTGCGGCCGCACAGATCGATAGCAGAAATGCTTGGTTGGGCACGCGTGGCGCCGTCGATATGATGGACTCCGTCTCCTCCATTGTGTCTCTACTGACATGGGTTGGCCCCGCCGGCACGGATGCAGGCGGGGCTTTTTTTTCTGTGTTTCGCGGATTTCCGGCGCGTTTCACCCGGCATGCGGTTCGAACGTGTTGCCGACTACCTCCACGATGAAGTCGATGACCGCGCGTATCAGCGGCGAATGCCGGAGATCGGGATGCACGACCAGCCAGATATCCCGGTAAAAGGGCTCGCCGTCGAACGGCAGGCGCTGCAACGCAGGATCGTTGTCGCCCATGAACACGGGCAGGCCTG
Organism: Burkholderia sp. Ac-20353; assembly: GCF_017104785.1. Classification (NCBI taxonomy): domain Bacteria; kingdom Pseudomonadati; phylum Pseudomonadota; class Betaproteobacteria; order Burkholderiales; family Burkholderiaceae; genus Burkholderia; species Burkholderia sp. Ac-20353. The sequence continues at coordinate 39,873 of NZ_JAAGPL010000065.1, forward strand.
CAACGCCGATGCCCGTGCGTGCGGCCGCCTGCTGCGTGGTGATGTCGCTCACCTCGCATGCGATGCGGCGGCCTCCGGCGATCGATTGAAGCCACTTCGGATGCGGCAACTCGGAAAAGCGCGCGTCATAGGCGATAAACGCCCAGGCGGCCGGCTCCGATGCGTGGGCGTACGTATGGCTCGCATAGAGGCCGAAGGCCATCCTGGCGAGCTTGCGGGTCACGCTTTGCGGCTCCTCGGGACGAAACAGGCGCACCGCAATGTCCGCTTCGCGACGCCCCAGCGACACGCTTTGCGTCTCACTGGCGATCGCCAGCCGGATGCCGGGATGCAATTGCGCGAACGTGTGCAGGTGGTTCGCAAAAAGATTGTTCGCCAGGACCGGCGGCACGCTGATCGTCACCGTCCCCTGCATCGGCATCTGCTCTGCCAGCGCAAGCCGCTCGATCGCGAACGCCTCCGCCTCCATTTTCTCGGCGAACCCGAGCACCTGTCTGCCCGCGGCGGTCAGTCGGCATGCGCGCGGCAAGCGATCGACGACGCGCAGGTTCAGTTCGGCTTCGAGCGCGCTCAGGCGGCGGCTGACCGTCGCATGGTCGACCTTCAGCCGCCGTGCCGCTGCCGAGAGGCTGCCTGATTGCGCGACGGCGACGAAGACGCGCAGGTTTTCCCAGTCGAACATCGGTGCATTTTTCCCGGTTTGCTGTGCAGTTTTACCGAATATTCGCACAGATGGCGATCCTCTACGCTGCAAGCTTCCGTATTCGAAGGATTGCCCATGCACTCTCCGTCAAGATTCCATCCCGGCCTGGTCCAGATCGCGACCAGCCTCGGCTTCGTCGTCGTGCTGATCGACGTCAGCGTCGTCAATGTCGCGCTCGACGCGTTGCGTGCCGTGTTTCGCGCGGACGTCACGGGCCTGCAATGGGTCGTCAACGCGTATGCGCTCGTCTTTGCGTCGACGCTGCTGACGGCCGGCGCGCTGGGCGACCGGCTCGGCGCCACGCGCGTATTCATCGCCGGCTACGCGATCTTCACGCTCGCGTCGATCGGCTGCGGCCTCGCGCAATCCCTGGACGCGCTGATCGCGTGGCGCCTCGTGCAGGGCGTGGGCGCATCGTTGCTCGTTCCGAATTCGCTCGCCATCCTGCGCGTCGCGTTCCAGGATGCCGCGGCGCTCAGGCGGGCGATCGGCTGGTGGGGAGCCGGCGGCGCCATCGCGCTGGCGGCCGGCCCCGTGATCGGCGGGGTGCTCGTCACCGCGCTCGGGTGGCGCAGCATCTTCCTGGTGAACGTCCCCGTCGGCATCGTCGGCATCTGGATGACATGGCGCTTCGCGCCCGACACGAAAGCGCGCGGCGACCGCAGCCTCGATCTTCCCGGGCAACTGACGGGCGCGCTCACGCTGGCCGCGCTCACGTTCGCGTTGACCGAAGCCAGCGCGTTGAGCTGGCGAAGCCCCGTCATACTCGGCACATTCGCGCTGTGCATTGCATCGGGCATCGCGTTCATCCGGCTGGAAGCGCGCAATCCCGCCGCGATGCTGCCGCTCGCGTTATGGCAGGACCGGACGGTTCGCAGCACGACCGTCATCGGGATGATCCTGAACCTCGTCTTCTACGGTGTCGTCTTCGCGCTGAGCCTGCTCTTCCAGTCGATCTGGCATATGACACCGGTGCGCACGGGCATGGCGTTCCTGCCGATGACGGGCATCCTGATGGTGATGAACCTTGTCGCCGGACGTCTGGCCAGCCGGATCGGCACGCGCGCGCTGGCCACGGCGGGGATGCTGATTTCCGCTGTCGGGTATCTGGCGATGCTGCCGGCGCTTGCGTCGCAGTCGCACGGGTTGCTTGCATTGGCCATGCTGCTGGCGGGCAGCGGCGTCGCGCTCACGATACCGACCATCACGCACGCGATGCTCGCCGCGGTATGCAGCGCGCAGTCGGGTATTGCGTCCGGCCTGCTGAACGCGGCGCGTCAGATCGGGGGCGTGATGGGCGTCGCGATATTCGGCTTCCTCGTTCGCCATGCGGAGACGGCGTTGTTCATGCGCGGGATGGAGCACGCGCTTGTCGTTTCAGGCGGGCTGCTGGTTGTCGGTGCGCTGACAGCGTGGCACACGCTGGGCACCGTAACGGAGCGAGGTCGCCCGACAGGTCGGCGGAATGATGTCGTTGCGCGACGTGAAGCGGACGTTTGAGTGCCATGGTGCCGCTCGCACACGACACGATGCCCGCTTATTCGAACACCGGCCGGAAGAAGCTGCGCTCGTAGCTGACGATGCAGCGGGTTTCCTCTGCATACCGAAATGCGGCGATGCATTCGGGATCTTCCTTCGAGCGCTGCCGGTAGGTTTCGTAGGTCGCCAGGCTCGGAAACGAGAACATCGCGAGCGCGATGTCGCTTGCGCCTTCGGACGGCAGGAAGTAGCCGTGATGCGTGCCGCCGAACTTCTCGACCAGCGGAATCCACATCTTGCCGTAGGTTTCGAACTGGTCGAGCTTGTACGGATCGACGACGTAGCGAAGGAAGCAGGTGATCATGGGCGTGTGTGGTCGGAGGGAGATCGGACGAGTCTGGATCTCCCGCCCGCGGCTGTCAATGGCATGCGTGACGTCACGCACTCTGTCGGCCAACTTTTACGACATTTTTTCTTGTGGGTGCGACGCGCGCGCTCATAGACTTCGGGCAACCGAAGCGAAGGAGCGAAACCATGTCGATACCATCGAACGAAACCATCGAACGCCTGCATGTCACGCTGCCGGCGCCACGCGCCGAACGTATCGTCGTGCGGCGGTTCGATCCGGCGTTCGACGGCTACGGGCCGCTCACCGGCATGCTGCACCGCGCGTTCGCGCGGCTCGGCGCAATGGGGTTGAACTGCACCTGCGTCGACCAGACGGAGGACGTCACGCGGCGCCGCGCCGAAGCGGGCGAGTGTTTCGTCGCGGTGTGCGGCGCTCGCGTGATCGGCACGATGACGCTCTATGCGACCGATGCCGAATCGGCCTGCTCGCTGTATCGTCATGCGAGCGTCGCGAGCGTGCGGCAGGTCGCGGTCGATCCGGACTGGCAGGGCCGCGGGATCGGCGCGATGCTGCTGACGTTCGCCGAGCAGTGGGCCGCGACGCGCGGCTATACGCTGCTCGCGCTCGATACGCCGCAGCCGGCCGCGCATCTGCTCGCGTTCTATTGCTCGCAGGGTTTCGAAGTCGTCGACGTCGTGCGGTTCGCGGGCAGGCGTTACGGCAGCGCGATTCTGTGCAAGCGGCCGGCCGCGCTGCATGTACGCAGCGTGATGCCCGCGTCGCGGATCGCGATCCGTGCGGCAGCGGTGCGACGCATTGCCCGTGCGGTGTCGGCGCGCGTGGTCGCGG
>NZ_JAAGPL010000066.1:0-42876 GCF_017104785.1 Burkholderia sp. Ac-20353
GTGGACGTCACGCCGCGTCTGAAGACGCTGAAGGTGGCGGAGCCGCCGAAGCGCGCAGCCGGCGTGAAGGTGCCGGACGTGAAGACGCTGGTCGAGAAGCTGAAGACCGAAGCCAAGGTGCTGTAAGAGGGAGCGGATAGAAATGACGATTCTGGTTATTGCGGAACACGACAACGCGTCGATCAAGGCGGCGACGCTGAACACGGTGGCGGCTGCCACCGAGGTTGGCAAATTCGTCGGCGGCGACATCCACGTGCTGGTCGCGGGTAACAACGCGCAGGCGGCTGCCGATGCAGCAGCGAAGATTGCTGGCGTTTCGAAGGTGCTGCTGGCTGACGCGCCGCAACTCGAAGCGGGCCTCGCGGAAAACGTCGAAGCGACCGCACTGAACATCGCGAAGGACTATTCGCACATCCTCGCGCCGGCCACCGCCTACGGCAAGAACATCGCGCCGCGCATCGCCGCGAAGCTGGACGTCGCGCAGATTTCGGACATCACGGCGGTCGATTCGGCCGACACGTTCGAGCGCCCGATCTATGCAGGCAACGCGATCGCGACGGTGCAGTCGAGCGACGCGATCAAGGTGATCACGGTGCGTTCGACGGGCTTCGACCCGGTAGCCGCAGAAGGCGGCAGCGCAGCGGTCGCGAAGATCGAAGCGGCGGCAGACGCAGGCAAGTCGCAGTTCGTCAGCCGTGAAGTGACGAAGCTGGACCGTCCGGAACTGACGAGCGCCAGCATCATCGTGTCGGGCGGCCGCGGTCTTGGTAGCGGCGAGAACTACACGAAGGTTTTGGAGCCGCTGGCGGACAAGCTAAGCGCGGCACTCGGCGCATCGCGCGCCGCAGTCGACGCCGGCTACGTGCCGAACGACTACCAGGTCGGCCAGACCGGCAAGATCGTCGCGCCGCAGCTGTACATCGCGGTCGGTATCTCGGGTGCGATCCAGCACCTGGCCGGCATGAAGGATTCGAAGGTGATCGTCGCGATCAACAAGGATCCCGAAGCACCGATCTTCAGCGTGGCCGACTACGGTCTTGTCGGCGACCTGTTCGAAGAGCTGCCCGGAATCGTGGCTGCGTTGTAGTATGGCTGCCCACTACCGGCTTTGAGTCGAAGCGAGGTGTGCCCGATGTCGACGACGGCGAGCGATGAATTTTCCCAGCCCGGTAGCGGGCGGCGCAAAGCTCGTCGCCATCGATCCGAAATCACCGCAACGGGGTACCGACGACTATCGGACTAACCCCAACGCTTTCGCCCTCTGGTACGCATTCAATCGCCGTCTAACGCCAAGTTTGGCGTAGATCTGCTGCATGTACCATTTGACTGACCCTTCGGCAAGGCCGAGCCGGTCCGCGATCTCCTTGTTTTGCAATCCTTGCGAGACGAATTCGAGAATATCGATTTCCCGTTGTGACAGCTTCCCGTCAGTTGCAGGTGGCAGAGAAGCTGCCGGTTCCACCGCAACGCGTGGACGCAGCAAGACACGCTCGGATCCCGCCGCATAAGCCTGCCGAAGGGCATCAGAAAACTCGACGTCGGACTGAAGATTGTCCGGGATGTCAAAGATCGCAGCGAGCGCCCGCTTGACCGCGTCACCTTCTTCAAGGAACGGCAGGACAATTCCCCGTGGCACCGCATGCGCAAGTGCGTCGATCAATGCTCTCGTCGCTCCACGCGTATCTGCAGAGGCCAGCTTCGACGCGGCAAGTAGAATGCGCATGCGAATCTCGGTACGCAGGCAAGAACGTGGCAGTGCGAACGCGATCCACCGCTTTGCCAGTGCTTCGGCCTCCTTTGCGAAGCCGCGCGCCAAAGCCAGCCTGATCCATGCGATAGCCATCGCCTCGGTTTTCGTCGTGGTTTGATCGGACGGGTACAGAGATGTTGCGTCGCGAGGAAGTTTGGCTTCATTGGCGATCCGCAGCGCGCCATCGACATCGTTGTTTTGCGCCGCCCGCCTGATTTTTTCTGCAGTCACATGCCAGAAAAGACGGTCGAAGGATTTCGCCGAGGCAAATCGCGTGGCATGCGCCAACAATGATTCGGCTGTCTCGTTTTCTTCGTATACCGACGCCAGTCTTGCACGTCCGACATAGGCGGCAATAAGATGGTCGACGAGGCCCAGTTCGTCGCAAAGAGGCAGATACTGGTCCCACAGGGATCTCGATACATCGTATTGGCCGCAATCCATCAGCAGCTCGGCAAGCAGGACCGCGGGCATTGCGCCCAATGGGCTGGCATGTCCGGCGATTCCGTGCGCAATATCGACCGCAGATCGGTATCCACTCGCAGCCTTCGCAACATCGCCGCGCTGAATCAGGGCGGGTCCCAGTATGCTTTCATGCCAGACAAGAACGAACTGGCTGTTGGCGCGCTCGAAAAAACCACGGGCCGCCATGTCGAGGCGATCGATGGCCTCGAGGTGATACAGCTCACGCCGAGCGCAAAGAAGACACAACTCGACGCTGCCGAGGAGATATGGGTCATCGTCCGGGAAATCGACGAGCAGCTCAGGACACATTCGTTCTACTGTGCACATGTCATCGGAAAAATGCGCAAGCATCATTTTTCGATGCTGGTAAATCTGGAAAAGCCGCGCGGCAGCTTCAGGCGTGAGCGACTCTTTCTCGACCGACGCGCGAATACACTTGAGTACCGAGTTCAGAACGCATCCGGCTTCGTCGAAGCGCCATTCGAGCGTCAAGTTCCAGGCACGAATGAGCTGTATCTTTGGGTATTCATTGAGCACGCACTCCGGAATCTGCTTGACCCACGCCATGAGTGACAGAAGCTTGCCCTGGTAAAAAAGGTCGTTACATGCTTCGTCGAGAATGCTCGCGGCATACCCGAAGTCGCCAGACGAGACGGCATGGAACATCGCGTCGTCCAGCATTCCATTGGTGCAGAACCAATGGGCTGCCCGCCGGTGTAGCGCATATAACCGGGTTTGACTGCTTTCGCTCAGTCGTTTCTGCAGGAATTGCGAGAAAAGATGGTGATACCGATACCAATTTTCTTCTTCATCGAGCGAAAAGATAAACAGGCCCTGTCGCTGGAGCTGCTTGATGATAGCCCGGCTATCGTTGCGTTGCCCCACGTCGTCACACAACGTATAGCAGAACTGCCGGAGAACCGACGACTCGAGCAGAAAGCGTTGGACGTCTTCACTTTGCGCCGAGAAAACGTCGTCGGCGAGAAACGCGCCGACAGAACGGTTGCTACCGGAAAGGGCGTGAAGTCGCTCGTCCCAGTTATCGCCGCTGCCTACAGATAGCGAGACCAACTGGAGTCCTGCAGCCCAGCCTTCCGTCTTTTCGCACGCGAGTTCGACCAGCCTGGCGCTTGGTGGACTCGCGTTGCTGCTCTTGAAGAACAGATGAGCTTCGTGGACCGAGAACCTGAGCGTGGTCGAGTCGATCTCGCCGAGCTCGCCGCGGGCGCGTAACCGTGCGACGCTGAAGCCAGGTTCTGTCCGGCTTGCTATCGCAAAGTGCATCCGTTGCGGTGCGTCGCGCAGTAAGCACTCATACAGCCGTTCGCCGGGCGTTCCGGCAATGGCATGAAGGTCATCGACAAAGAGGAAACCATCGCCTTCAGCGTTCTCCAGTTCGTTGCACAACATCGCGGCGATCGTTTCCGGCGATACGTTGCGCTGCGCTTCGAACAGGGTCTGCATCGCGCTGTCGAGACCAGGCGCGATTTTGGCAAGGGCCGCTGCACAATGCATCGCGACTTCGGCAAGGGATGCGCCAATCTCCCCCACGCTGGTCCACCCCACGGCCGCTTCCCCTTCGGCACGCAGCGCGTCATATAGCTGTGCCATCAACAGGCTCTTGCCATAACCGGCTGGTGCGCGCACAAGCAGCAATCGGCGCATACGCAAGTGTGCCAGCGCCGTTGGCAGTACCTCTCGCGGTACCGCGGCACCTGCTCTCGTTGGCGGGCGTAGCCGGGTCGCGACCACGGGTTGCATCTTCGTCCTCCTGCTCCGACCTTATAGCCGCTCGCAAGCAAGCTTCCGGTCATTTGGTTTCTCGTCTCCTCACAAAAGCATACACGCGTGCCTGCATTCAGGTTCCTATCTAAAGATAGGTTTGTCGCGTTCGCCTTCTTTGGAGGCCTATCGTCCGGAAGTCGAAAACGGATCGATGGGATCGCCGAGGGAAAACACCTAGTGGCACCCGTCACCCGTGACGCGCGGGCGCTGCGTCAACGACACCTGTCGAAGTCAGCTCGAACATTGCACGTCACCTTCCTTTATGCAGGTGCGTGAACGTCCATCGATTACTACATTGATGCACCAGAAGCGTCATTTCCCAAAGCTCTGCTGTGGCGCGAGAAACATATGGAGACACAGACGTGAACACTCAGACGCATGCGCAAGATCTGCGCAGATGCTTCGGCCGCTTTCTGACAGGCGTAACCGTGGTGACTTACCGCACTGCTGAAGGTCCGCGTGGCGCGACGATGAATTCGTTTACCTCGGTATCCCTCGATCCTGCACTCGTGCTGATCTCGGTTGCCCGGTCGTCCCGCACGTGCGCCGCTATTGATGCGCAGCCTTTCGCCATCAATGTTCTCCGATCCGATCAGGTCGATATCGCTTCGCACTTTGCAGGTCGGTGCAAGGACGGCATCGAACTGGTCTGGAACGACGACGGCGCGTCGGACACAACACCTGCTCTTGCCGATGCAATTGCTGTCTTTCAGTGCAAGCCATGGCGGCAGTACGACGGGGGTGACCATGTGCTGGTCGTCGGCGAGGTGACATCGAGCATCTTGCGCGATGGAGACCCACTTGCATTCAGTGACGGGCGGTTCATGAGCATGGGTCTTCCGTTGGTCAGTTGACCACTCGCATTCCGTCAAGATGATCGGCCGGCGCCAGCCCGGCACGGTGTCGCCAGTCGGGCCACCATGGGGCCGAACTCGGCTGACCTGGCATAAGCACTACTCAACAGTCAAGACCATCACAGGAGCAGAGATGAAAATCAGTCTGTTTTCCCAAGCGGCGTATCGGGGGTTGCCCGCAGACTTCGAACACCAATACGAGTCGGTATGCAGCACCCCGTACTCCCTGACCAATCGAGATGGCATTTACGCGGACGTTCGAGACTTCCTCGATGTGCTGATGGTCGCCGCGCGAGCCGGATTCGATGGCCTCGCTGTAACGGAACACAGCCAGTCGGCGTACGACATCGTCCCGAATCCAGACCTCATTGCCAGTGCGCTGGCTTATATGACCGAGTCGGAAAACATTCCGGTCGCCATCATTCCTATGGGTCGCTCGCTCGGTAAGGCCCGCGAACCGCTTCGCGTCGCCGAGGAATACGCGATGATCGACGTAATCAGCGGCGGCCGACTTGTGGCGGGGTTCCCGATCGGCTTGTCGTACGACGCGGCGATCAACAATGGCATAGCGCCAATCGACATTCGGCCCCGTTTCGACGAAGGGCTCGAACTGATTCTGCGGACGTGGACGGAACAAGAGCCATTCCCGTTCAACGGACGATTCAGTCAGCACGCGACAGTCAACATCTGGCCGAGGCCCTTACAGGAAAATATCCCGGTCTATATCACGGGCACCGGCAATCCCCGAACGATGCAGATGTGCCTGGAACGCAATATGGCGTTCAACTACCTGAGCTGGTTTGGGGCGAAGCTGACCGGCAAGCGGATCTTTGACCGTTTTTGGGAAACCGCCGACCAGCTCGGCGTAGCTCGCAATCCCTTTCGGATGGGATTCGTGCAGACCATTGCAGTAGCAGAAACCGACGCGCAGGCAGAGATCGACTACGCGCAACATCTGGAGTACGGATTCCGAAAAGGCCTGGGGGCCATCCCGATCGAAAAGCTGGGGTTGCCGGGAGGCATCGATATCAAGGGTGTTGAAGCACTGATCAAAGACCCCGGTGACTTCGGGATGGTCGAAAAGTTGCGCGACGCCTCCTATCGTGACCTCGTCAATGCTGGTTGCGTGATTGCCGGCAGCCCGGCAACGGTACGCGAACAATTGGCCGAATACATCAAGCTATACGGCATCGGGAATCTCCACGCCATGTTGACATTCGGATCCCTCCCTCGGCACCTTGCCATCAAGAACGTCGAACTGTTCGCAAAGGAAGTCGCGCCCTACCTGCGCGACATCTGGAAAGATTCGGACCACGAACATCACTGGTGGCCGGCAAAGCTCGGTGGGCGACCAGGCCCGGTTACCAATGGCACGCGCGCAACCGTCGGCGGTTCGGCAACGCAGAAACCAGGCCGTTAAGGTCGTGAGTTGGCTTTAGAGCACACATGTTAAAAGGAGACTGTTCCATGAATACGTCAACCCGGGCTGCTGGTCCGGACATCACTGAACGGACACTGCGCGTGTGGGGTGGTCGCATCAACATGCGCGTAAAGGTCGCGGGTGCGGGACAACCGGTCGTCTACATGCATCCGTCGGCTGGACTTGGCTGGGATCCATTTCTGTCCTGGCTGTCTGAAAACTTCACTGTCTATGCTCCCGAGTTTCCCGGCACGAGCGCGGGTGACCCCTATGCGATTCATTCGATCAATTCGCTTGGCGACATCGTGCTTGTGTACGAGGAGGTCATCCGCTCCTTGGGGCTCGTCAAGCCCATACTGATTGGCCAGTCATTCGGAGGCATGCTTGCAGCAGAACTTGCGGCGGCCTTTCCCAACCTCGCCTCCCGGGTCGTGCTGCTAGATCCTGTTGGCCTGTGGCGCGAAGACTTGCCCGTTGGGGACTGGATTTCCGCTCGGGCAGATGAACTTCCGTCGCTGCTGTTCCACGATCCAGAGAGTCCGGCTGCACAGTCCATGCTTGCACTGCCTGACGATCCCGATTTGGCGGCGGCTGCCATCGCGGCGCGGGTTTGGGCTTTCGGCTGTACTGGGAAGTTCGCCTGGCCTATCCCCGACCGAGGCCTTGCCACAAGGCTGCATCGGATCACTAAACCGGTCCTGCTGGTATGGGGACGGGAAGACAGGCTGGTTCCGGTCGGATATGTCGACGAATGGCAGGCTCGACTCCTGGAGTCCAGAGCCGCTGTCATAGATGCCTGCGGTCACATTCCACAAGTGGAGAAACTTGCCGAAACAGTGGCCGCAGTGAGCGATTTCCTGCGCGTCGAATAGCTTTCGCGCAGCGAGTCTCGGGGGCGGGGATGCTGGGTACGTGGTGCACGTTCCCGATGATTATATAAGTACACCTATGTAATGGAAGGGAGGGAGGATGCTGAGGCATGTTAGAAAACTGCTGTCTTCGATGATAGCGATTCTGCTGTTTCTGAATTCAAGCGCGGATGCGACCGAGAACGGCCTGATCAGCTATCCCGTCGGCGTCAATACTGTTCTGAACGGTGTGCTGCCTCCGCCTGGCGCCACTCAATTCTATAACTACACGCTCTATTACTTTGCGAACAAGTTTGCTGGATCTAACGGACAAAATCTGATTCCCGGGTTTCACCTCGATGCGTTTGTCGATGCGCCGAGAGTCGTCCATACGTGGGGCACGACTTTTGGTCCATTCAGTGTCTCCAGTGGTGTGATTGCCCCGGTATTCCATCTGCACGTGACCACGCCTGGAGGAACGGGTAATCGGACCGCGCTTGGGGACGTCATTCTTCAACCCTGGCTGATCAACTATACGAATCCGTCGCACACATTCTTTGCATTTTTTGCCACCGACGTTGCGGTGCCAAGTGGAGCGTATTCCGTGAACCGCGTGGCCAATACCGGATTGAACACGTATGCGCTGATGCCTTACATCAGTGCGACGTGGTTTCCCACTCCCGCGTGGGAGATCTCGACGACAACACTTGTCGAAATACACTCGCCGAATTCTGCCACGCACTATCACTCGGGCGTGGTTGGAACCCTGGATTATCTCGTCGGCTATTCGTTGAACAACAAGGTTCAGCTCGGTTTGCAGGGATATTTTCTGAAGCAGGTTACCGACGACACCGTGAACGGCGTCCCGGTTCCGGACGGTGGTTTTCGCGGACAGGCGGTCGCTATAGGGCCGCAACTGCGGTACATGTGGTCACCGGCAGCTGGAATCGTGTTCAAGTACCAGCATGAATTCGCCGTACGCAATCGTCCGCAGGGCGAGAAACTTTGGGTGGAAGTGAGCTTCCCGCTTTCGTAGCATGACGAACTGAATTTTGGGGGATGCTTCGCCTCACGGCAACAACGGCGCTCAAGCATTGCTGCCGTCTCTCGGGTTCGACGCCGAGTTATCCCTGAAGATGGTCCTGGAGCAACTTATGAAGATCGTTGACACCTTGCCGACAAGTCCAGACGGACCGTTGGCACTCACGATTGGCAACTTTGATGGCGTTCATCTTGGCCATCAGGCAATGATAGACAAGTTGAAATGTCAGGCCAAATCGAGAGACCTGCCTGCATGCGTACTGACGTTCGAGCCACACCCACGAGAATATCTGTTTCCCGAAATCGCACCGCGAAGACTCACCACGCTGAGCGAAAAGGCGGCCCTGCTGGAGCGATATGGCGTCGACCGACTCTATGTTTGCCCATTCGATAGCCACATGGCCAACATGTCGGCTGAGCTGTTTGTATCACGGGTTCTCGTGAAAGGTTTGGGCGTGCAATGGCTTCTTGTAGGCGAGGACTTTCGCTTCGGTGCGAGGAGACGGGGTGATCTTGCGATGTTAAGCGAGGCCGGTCGTGCGTTGGGCTTTGATATTGAAACCCAGCGCGATGTAAAGGCGTTCGGCGATCGCATTTCGAGCACTGCCGTGCGGACTGCCAGGGCGCAGGGCGATCTTGACCGGATGTGGTTGCTTCTTGGTCGGCCCGGTCTGCTTTCTGATGCGATCGCCTGTTCGACATGAAACCCGTCGATCTCAAATTCCATGCGCGCTGATTATTTCAAGAACGTACCTGTTTACATTTCTCAGAATGAATTGGCAGCGTCCCTTCAGTCGATTGAATATCACCCGGAGACAACGAACATGCGAAACCTGAACGAAGACACGATTACGCAGGCTGTCATTGCCTCGCTCGGAGGCTGTCGTGACGATCGGCTACGCACCATCATGACGAGCCTCGTTCAGCATCTGCATTCGTTCGCACGTGACACGAAACTGACCGAAGCCGAATGGCAGACGGCGATCGGGTTCCTGACGGCAGTGGGCCACATCACCGACGACAAGCGTCAGGAGTTCATCTTGTTGTCCGACGTACTCGGTCTATCGACGCTCGTCATCGCGCAGAACCATGCGAAACCTGCGGGATGCACTGAAGCTACAGTGTTTGGGCCCTTCTACGTCGAAGGCAGCCCGGTGTACGACCAGTTCGACGACATCTCGAACGGCGCGTGCGGCGAACCGTGTTTCGTCAGCGGGCACGTGCGCGCACTCGACGGTACGCCGGTCGAAAATGCGTTGCTCGAAGTCTGGCAGGCGGATCAGGACGGGCATTACGACGTACAACTGCCGGCTGGCGACGGCGACCCGGTCGCGCATCGCGCGCGCGGTCGGCTGCGCACGGATGCTGACGGACGCTTCGCGTTTCGCTCGATCCTCGCCGAATCGTATCCGATCCCGCACGACGGCCCGGTGGGTGTGCTCCTGGACGCGCTCGGCCGTCACCCGTGGCGGCCCGCGCACCTGCATTTCATGATCCAGGCTGCTGGCTATGAACGCCTGATCACGCATGTCTTTCGCGACGGCGACCGCTATCTCGATTCCGACGCGGTCTTCGGCGTGCGTTCGACGCTCATCGCCGACTGGGCCAGGCACGCACCTGGCACGGCGCCTGACGGCACACACGTCGACGTGCCGTATTACACGCTCGATTTCGATTTCATCCTGAATCCGGGGAGGAACGACGCATGATCCGGCACATCGTGATGTGGAAGGTGGCCGGAGCGACCGATCGGGAGCGCACTCACGCGAGAGCGCGCGTGAAGGCCGCGTTCGAAGGGTTGCGCGGACGCGTGCCGGGGATGACGTACCTGGAAGTGGGGGCCGATTTTAGCGCGGCCGACTACGCGTGCGATCTGGTGCTCGTCGCCGAATTCGATTCGCGCGAAGCGCTGGACAGCTATGCGACACATCCCGAGCACATGCGCGTTCGCAATGAACTTGCGGGTGTGCGCATTGCGCGCCACCAGGTCGATTACGTCATGCAATGACGGAGGCAACATGCAGAGCAACGTGGATTTCATCTATCAGGCGCGTCCCGCACGCGTGATTTTCGGTGCGGGGAGCCTGCGTCATCTCGAACGCGAGGTGGTGGAACTTGGCGCCGAACGCGCGATCGTGCTGTGCACGCCGGAACAGCGCGCGCTCGCACTGGCCGTCGTCGACCGTCTCGGCTCGCGCGCGGCAGGACTCTACGACCGCGCGACGATGCATGTCCCGCTGGAGATTGCCCGCGACGCCCGCGCGTTTGCGAGCGCATGCGGCGCGGATTGCGCGATCGCGATCGGCGGCGGGTCGACGGTCGGGCTCGGCAAGGCGATCGCGCTCGAAAGCAGCCTGCCGATCCTCGCGATTCCGACGACCTATGCGGGCAGCGAAATGACGCCGATCTACGGCGTGACCGACGGCGGTATCAAGCGTACCGGCACGGACGCGCGCGTGCTGCCGAAGACGGTGATCTACGACCCCGAACTGACCGTGACGCTGCCCGTCGAGCTGTCGGTGACAAGCGGCATCAATGCGATCGCTCACGCGGCCGAGGGCCTCTATGCGAATAACGCGAGTCCGGTGATGAGCCTGATTGCGGAAGAGGGCATCCGTGCGCTTGCGCAAGGTTTGCCGGGCGTGCGGGGCAACCCTGCCGACCTTGGCGCGCGCCGCGATGCGCTCTACGGGGCGTGGCTGTGCGGGATGGTGCTCGGCAACGTCGGAATGGCATTGCATCACAAGCTGTGCCACACGCTCGGCGGCAGCTTCAATCTGCCGCACGCGCAGACGCATACCGTCGTGCTGCCGCACGCGCTCGCCTATAACGCCCCCCATGTGCCCGACGCGATGCGCCGCATCGCGCGTGCGATAGGCGTAGATGATGCGGCGCGCGGCCTTTACGATCTCGCGCGCGACAACGGCGCGCCGGTTTCCCTTGAGGCGCTCGGCATGAAGGAGGCTGACCTCGATCATGCCGCCGACATCGCCGCCGCGAATCCGTACTGGAACCCGCGGCCGCTCGAGCGGCAAGCGTTGCGCAAACTGTTGCAGGACGCGTTCGATGGCACGCCTCCCGGCACACACGCCGGCGCGACGTGACCTGCCGACGGCACCCCGCGTCCGGGCCGTCTTCGAATTTCCCCTGGCGACGGTTAGCGAGCATGAAACCGGCGCGTGAAAACTCAATGAATGGAGACCATCGACATGGAAGACCGACCAGATCCTGACTGGGATGTCGCATACGAGTGGAAGATCGTGACACTGCTGTCACTCGGCTTCGGACTGGTCGGCATCGACCGGTTCATGATCATGCCACTCTTCCCGGTGATGATGCGCGAGCTGAATCTCGATTACCAGGACCTCGGACACATTACCGCCGCCTTGTCCATTGCGTGGGGTTTGTCCGCGATATTCGCCGGCAACCTGTCGGACCGCTTCGGACATCGCAAAGTCATCATTCCGGCGATGCTCGCATTTTCGGTTCTGGCCTGTGCGAGCGGTCTCGCCTGGAGTGTCGGCAGCCTGATGCTGATTCGCGCGGTGATGGGCCTTGCCGAGGGAGCTTATACGCCGCCGAGCATTACAGCTACGCTCGATGCGTCGAAACCTGCCCGGCATGGGCTCAACATCGGGATCCAGCAAGCAACGCTGCCGCTCCTCGGACTCGGCATCGCGCCGATCTTCGTCACCCAACTGCTCAATTTCGTTCCGTGGCACTGGATCTTTGCGATAGTCGCGCTGCCGGGGCTCGCGCTGTCCGTGCTGACCTGGAAGATCCTGCGCAATACCAGCGTGACGGACGCCGCGCAGCATACGGAAATGCATGACGCCGCGAGCCATCGGTGGCATGAGGTCCTGCGCTACCGCAATGTGCCGCTCAACATCCTTGGGATGCTCTGCTGGCTGACTTGCCTGATCGTGCTGAGCGCATTGATGCCGAATTATCTGACCGACTATCTACACCTGACGCTCGAGCAGATGGGCTTCGTGTTGTCGGCGATCGGCGTGGGCGGCACCCTGGGCGGACTCATCATGCCGGCGTTGTCCGACCGTCTCGGCCGCAAGCCGGTGATGGTGATCTCGGTGGTCGGCGCGTTCATCGGACTGTGGGCACTGGCGCGAACCGGTGCAGATCCGGCACGGTTGTTCTTCGGGTTGTTGGGCACGATCTTTTTCGTCTTCAGCGCAATTACGTTGACGGTCGGCCCGATCAGTGCGGAGGCAGTTCCCGCAAAACTGATGACAACCGCATCCGGTCTCGTCATCGGTGTCGGTGAGGTGTTCGGTGGTGGCGTGGCCCCATCGGTAGCAGGTTACGTCGCGAAGCATTTCGGCATCCAGTACATCATGCAGCTCGGCATGGGCGCGCTGACGGTTGGACTCGTCGTTGTGCTGTCGTTAAGTGAAACCGCGCCTGCGAGGCTGTCAGTTACGGGTGCGAATGCAAATGTCAATTTACACGATTCCATGAAAAGGAGGAGGACGTGATGGAAATCAGATCGATGACTGACGAACAGAGGAAAGCCCTGGCCCTTGAGTACCTCAAGCGGCTCGATCGCGGTGAGAACATTCTGGATTTGTTCGACGAACATGCGGAAGTGTACTTCCCGAAATGGGGTCTCGCTCGCGGCAAGCAGGAGATCGAGAAATTGTTTTCCGACCTGATGACGATTATCGACGGCGTCTTGCACGAAACCTCGTATCTGAATGTCATCCAGCAGGGTGACCTCGTCTGCGTCGAGGGGCTGTCGAGCGGCAAGCTGAAAAACGGTGCTCAGTGGCGGGCGGGAACCACACATGCTGGCCGTTGGTGCGATGTCTTCGAGATTCGGGACTTCCGGATCCACCGCTGCCACATCTACCTGGATCCGGACTATGCGGGCGCGGACACGGGTCGATATCCGTGGCTCGAGGCTGACCAGGACCGCCGGTATTGACGCGGTGCCGGCGGAGGTGACTTGCCGCCGGTCGTGCAGGCTTGAAGGCTCGAGGGCGGCGAACGTGACTTGCGGGATTGCGCACGGCGGCGCGACGCGGGACCGATAACGAAAATATTGCCGCACTTCATGCGGCAGGTAACGGAGACAAGGATGTCAGTGAAAACGAAGGGTGCACTGGGATTCGTCGGCTGCCTGTTGGCAACCGCAGCTTGCGGTCCCGCGCATGCGCAAAGTAGCGTCACGCTGTTCGGTGTGGTCGATGTTGCAATGCTGTATACCAACAAGACACGCGATCCCGTCACCGGCTTGAATGCCGGGAAGCAGATTTCGATGATCGACGGCGGGCGTTACTATTCACAGTTCGGCCTGACCGGAACGGAGGACCTGGGCGGCGGCATCCAGGCAAAATTCCGGCTCCAGAGCGGGATCAGCGCGACGAGTGGCGAGCTGTCCCACTGCAACGGCAATTTTTTCGGCTGCGAGGCTTGGGTATCGCTTGCCAGCTCAGCCGGCGAGCTCAAGATGGGCTTGCAGTTCTCGCCGTTTTTTCTCGCCGTATACGATGCCGATCCTCGCAGTCTTTCGCTATTCGGCAGCGAATCGATCCATTACGTTGGCAGCGTGTTCGCGACGGGCGTCTTCAACTCGAACTCGGTGTCGTACACCAGTCCGACGATTGCCGGATTCAACGTGAGTGCGTTGATCGCGTTCGGCGGGAAGCCGGGCGACTTCAGCGCAGGCCGGCAATATTCCGCAAGCGTTCGCTACCATTTGGGCGGCCTCACGCTGAACGCGGCGCTTTATAGCGGGAACGCCGGCGGCGCGAGCAGCACACCGGTTCCGACCAATGTCGAATTCAACGGACGCATGCTCGGTGTCGGGTACCAGTTCGGTTCGCTCACCGCGAAAGCATCGTTCGTGAATTACAAGGTGGCCGGTTCATTCGATAGCAATGTCTATGGCGGTGGAATCGACTGGTTCGTGTTGCCGACGCTTGATATCAATGGCGGCGCATGGCTGACGAGTGACCGGAATCACACGACGAATCATTCTTTTCTTGCGTCAATTGGTACGGACTACTACCTGTCAAAATCGACGACACTTTACGCCGAGATCGGGATGGTGAACAACCACGGTGCGATGAACACCGGCTTGTCGATGGTCGGCGCGCTTTACGAAGTGTCGGGCACGTCGTTTGGTGGTGCGCTGGGTATCCGCAAATATTTCTAGACACACTCCGGGCGGCGCTGCGGTTCTTTTGCATGGCGCGTCGCCTGACTGAAGGAGGAAATCACGATGATGAAACTCGCGAGGAATCTGAAGGTGCTGGTGGCTGCGCTCGCACTTGTCGCCGTGACAAGCGCATACGCACAGGGCGGCGAAACTGCGGGCGCCGTATCGCCTGGACCGGCCAGCACTCCGGACAAGAAAGTGGCGAAAGCAAAGAACCGGAGGTTGCAGAAGGCCGTGATCCGGGCGCTATCCAGTGCGCGGGGATTGAACGCGACGAATATCGCCGTCATCGCGCGCCACGGGGAGGTCACGCTGCATGGCTCGGTCGTGGACGCGAGGCAGGCGGACGTGGCGGCGGCCGTTGCCGGTTCGGTAAGCGGCGTCTCCGCGGTCAAGAACGATTTAATGATCCGGCCGGAGTGAGCGGTCTGTCATCGAGCGGTGCGTCCTGTGTAGGGGCGTATGCGCGTGGTCAATAGATGCGTAACGGCATGGCGTCCAGATTCACACCATCCTCTCGAATCTGAAAGGAGGGTTGTCAGTTTTGTCGATTCCACATCGAGATCCGGGCGTGCATAGTGATCGCACCACCCCGACTGCACGATCGGCCAGACCCACTCCATTGCGAAGGAAGCGCCTTGAAAGCCTATGTGATCGACCGTATCGGCGGGCCGGAAGTCCTGCAGCTCCGTGACATCCCGTCCATTGCGCCGAACGCGGATGAAGTTCGCATCCGGGTCCGCGCATTTTGATGGCCGATCTGCCGCCGGCGGTTCGGCTGGCCTTTTTCCCGGCGCAGTTGCTTGGCTCGGCGGCGCTCCCGCTGACACACTCGCCGCTGCGCTCGATCGTCAACGACATCGCTGCGGCTCACTGGCCGTCGCATCTTCAACACGCATTCGCGTTCGATGAAGTGCGCGAAGCACACGAGTGGATCGACAGCAATCGCGCACATGGAAAGCTGGTGGTGCGAGTCTGAGCCAGGCGCGGACATTTTGGGCGTCGGCTGTCACCGTCCGCTATTTCCGACAGGCAGCGAGCGCTGCATTAACGCAGGAGATTAAAAAATGGGTAACAACGAGCAATTCGATTATTCCGGCAAGACTGTGCTGATCACGGGAGCGGCATCGGGTATCGGCCGGGCCACGGCGCTGGCGTTTGCCGAGCGCGGCGCTCGGCTTGTGATTGGCGATGTGGGGCAAGGCGCCAACGAGACCGTCGAGCAAATCCACGCGTTGGGTGGAGAAGCGATCTTTGTGAAGACCGATGTCAGCAACGCCGACGCTGTTCACGCACTTGTGGCAACGGCGGTCGAGACTTACGGGAAGATCGACGCCGCTTTCAACAATGCGGGGATCTTGCCGCGAACGGCCCCTTTCGCCGAGATGACGGAAGAAGATTTTGACCGGGTGATCGCCGTCGATCTCAAGGGCGTGTTCCTGTGCGTCAAATACGAGATCGACGCAATGCTCAAAACGGGCGGCGGCGCGATCGTCAACACGGCCTCGGTCGCGGGGGTGATCGCCGATCCCGGGATGGCGCCCTATGCGGCAGCGAAACACGGGGTGATCGGCTTGACGAAAGCGGCGGCGCTCGACTACGCGACCAAGGGAATTCGCGTGAATGCGCTGGCGCCGGGCCTGATCCGCACGCCGATGACGGACCGCTGGCTGAGGGATCCGGCCATGACGCAAGCGTTGATGGCGAGCAGTCCGATGGGGCGTGCGGCGGAACCGGAGGAAATGGCCGGCGTGGTGCTTTTCCTGTGTTCTCCTGCGGCGTCATTCGTTACAGGTGCGGTTTGGCTTGCCGATGGCGGCATGACTGCGCATTAACGCACGACATTCACACGCATGACGCGTGCGACACCGGCAGTCGCGATGCGCAGGACCGCGAATCCTGGCGCGTTGGAGCAGCCGGCGCCAGACTGGTTCCGGCAAACGCGTCAGTTGAACTTGAACGCGACGGCCGAGCGATCTCGTATGACCACAGGATTCAGATATATGAGCAATTCAAGTCATCTCATTGCGAAGGATCAGGTAATCTCAGTCACCGAATCACCAATTCGCTTGAGGTTGCGGACAAAGGACGATATCGAGGCGACAAGGGCCGCCGTGCGCATGTTCAGCTCGAAAGTGGATGATACGTTTTTCGGGAAAAGAGTCAAAGTAAATGAGGATGTGAGCGTGCTTGTATATGAGCCGCAAAAAACAAGCAAAAATACCTTGCTGCCTGCAATATATTATATTCATGGCGGGGGATATGTTTCGGGATCCGCCGATCTATACGATAACGAGCACCATGACGCAGCTATAAAGCTGAACTGTGTCGTTGTCGCGGTGGATTACAGGTTGGCGCCTGAAAATCCATACCCTACGCCACTGAACGACTGTGTTGCCGGCATATCGTGGGTTTATGATAACTCGGAGGCGCTCGGTATTGACCGGGAGAGAATAACGGTGATGGGGGAGAGTGCGGGCGGCGGCCTCTCTGCCTCGTTGTGCCATTACCTCAGGGACAAGACGAACATAACCCCGAAAAACCAGGTGCTGATGTTCCCGATGCTGGATTATAAAACGTCCGCGAATCCCGGTGAGTTCAAGAACAAATACGTCGGCGAATATGTGTGGACCCACGAGTTGAATGACTTTGGGTGGAAATATCTTCTTGGCGGAAAGAAGGTGTCGGGCATCGAAATTCAGTATTACTCGCCGTCGTACGCATCGAGCTTTGATAATCTGCCAAATGCCTACATTGCAGTTGGCAGTCTCGACCTGTTGCTTGAGGAAAGCCTTGAGTATGCCAGGAAACTCAGTTGCGCAGGGGTGCCAATTTCCATGGAGGTGGTGGCTGGGGCTGTTCATGGATTCAACTTCATGCCTGGCGAAACGGCGAGAAAATTCAATGCGAGATTAAGTGAGTATCTGGTTTCTGTTTTGTAGATAATTTGGGGTGGATCGGTTTCAGGATACCTGCACGGATTCGATGATGCGCTTTTCAGCGAACCGGACGCTGACGGAAAAAGTGATTTGTCGCGACGCGTTGGCCCTTCCACCAGCCGCCGAACTGTGCAGCCACACGATACCCAAAGACATCGCGCTGGTGCTCGCCACCGGTTCACACCATTTCCGACCGGACCACGCGAACCGGTACCGATTTGTACGACGGCGTGCCGCTTTCCTTGTCGATGTAGTCGAGCGGGACAAGCACGTTCGCTTCCGGGTAATACGCGCCTACTGATCCCGGCGCGATGTCATAGGCGATCGCCGTGATCTGCTCGAGGCGCAGTGGCCGGCCGCCGGGCGTGACCGTCTCGATGTCGACCAGATCGCCATGTTCGAGCCCGCACGCGGACAGATCGCCCTCGTTCATGAACAGCACGTCGCGTCGGCCGAACACGCCGCGATAGCGGTCGTCGAGTCCGTATATCGTGGTGTTGTACTGATCGTGGCTGCGCAGCGTCACGAGGCGCAGGATGTCGTCGCCGTGAACAGGGGCGTCTTCCTCCACGCCGCTGAACACCGAGAACATCGCTTTACCGGTCGCCGTCGGCCACTTGCGTTCCGTCGGTGGCAGCGGCAGGCGGAATCCACCGGGGGTCCTGATCCGTTCGTTGAAGTTCTCGAAGCCCGGAATGGTCCGTTCGATCAACGTGCGGATCTTGTCGTAGTCGGCGATCAGGTCCAGCCACGCGACTTTGCTGCCCGGCAGCGTCGCGTGCGCGATGCCTGCGACGATCGCGGGTTCGGAGCGCAGGTGATCGGACGCCGGCGTCAGCTTGCCCGACGACGCATGGACCATCGACATCGAATCCTCGACCGTGACCGACTGCGGGACGCCCGCCTGCACGTCGAGTTCGGTGCGCCCCAGACAGGGGAGCACGAAAGTCTCCTTCGCTACCAGGAGATGCGAGCGATTGAGTTTAGTGCCGAGGTGGACGCTCAGGTCGAGCCTCCCCATTGCCGGAAAGCATTGCCCGGAGTCGGGCAGCGCGACCGCGAAGTTGCCGCCGAGGCAGATCAGTGCCTTGGCCGCGCCATCGATCATCGCCTGCATGCCCTTGACGGCGTCGTGGCCGTGCGCACGTGGCGGCTTGAAGCCAAACACGTGCTCGATCCGTTGCAGGAAGCTGTCGGACGGTTTTTCGGTGATGCCCACCGTCCGGTTGCCCTGCACGTTCGAGTGACCGCGTAGCGGGCAGATGCCTGCGCCGGGCTTGCCGATGTTGCCGCGCAATAGCAGCAGGTCGGCGATCAGGCGAACATTCGCGGTGCCCTTGTTGTGCTGGGTGATGCCCATCCCGTACGTGACGATGGTCGCATTCGCTTTTGCATACGCAGCGGCGACCTGTTCGAGTTCCGCGCGAGTGAGCCCGCTTTCCTTCTCGATGTCCGCCCAGCCGGTCGCCAGGAGATCGGCGGCGAACGTGTCAAAGCCTTCGGTGTGCTCAGCGATGAACGTACGGTCCAGCACGTTACCTTGTGCGGCGTCCAACGCAAGCAGCGCCTTCATGATGCCCTTGAGCGCGGCCGCGTCGCCGCCGGCCTTGACCTGAAAGTAAGTCGACGCAATGCGGGTTGACCCATAGGTGGCCATCTCGACGGCGTTCTGCGGATCGGCGAAGCGTTCGAGCGCACGCTCTCGCAGCGGATTGAACACGATGATCGGAACGTTACGGCGCGCGGCTTCGTGCAACGTACCCATCATGCGCGGATGGTTGGTTCCAGGGTTATGGCCGATCGAGATGATCAGGTCGCACACGTCGAAATCGTCCAGCGATACCGTTCCCTTGCCGATGCCGATTGATTGAGGCAGCCCGACGCTCGTCGGCTCGTGGCACATGTTCGAGCAGTCGGGGAAGTTGTTGGTCCCGTATTCGCGTGCGAACAACTGGAACAGATACGCGGCCTCGTTCGACGCGCGGCCGGACGTATAGAACTCGACCTGCTCGGGCGCGAGGCCGCGCAGCACCTCGCCGATGCGTGCGAACGCGTCGTGCCATTCGACCGCGCGGAACGTGTCAGTCGCGCGATCGTAGACGAGCGGGTGCGTGAGCCGACCCATGTTCTCAAGTTCGTAGTCCGACATGTGCAGCAGCGATGACACGGTATTGGCCGCGAAGAACTCGGGCGTCACGCGTTTGGTCGTCGCTTCCCACGTGACGGCTTTCGCGCCGTTCTCGCAGAACTGGAACGTGGACTTGTGTTCCTTGTCGGGCCATGCGCATCCGGGGCAATCGAAGCCGTCAGGCTGATTGGTCCTGAGTAGCGTGATCGGTGCTTTGAGCGATTCCATCTGCGTGCGGACCGCCTCCGCCGTTGCACGAAGTGCGCCCCAGCCGCCGGCGGGGCCATCGTACGCCCGGATGCCGGGCACATCGCGTCGAGCAGTCATGTGAACTCCATTGCTGTTCCAGTGGGCCTGGATGTCGGCCGGTTTGGCTGATCACTGTGCCTGTTCGAAGCATGATGTGGAATCGGCAAATCTGATAATCTTCCTCTCAAATTCGAAAGGCTGATATGGATCTGAATGCTGTCGAGATGTTCGTGATCGTCGTGCAGGCAGGCAGCCTGTCGGCAGCTGCGGTGCGTACGGGTATTCCGCTTCCAACGCTGAGCCGTCGAATCCGGGCCCTCGAAAGCGAACTGGCCGTGCAATTGCTCGAACGTTCAGCGCGTGGCACGCGATTGACGGACGCCGGCGTGCGGCTTTACGAACACGCCAGTCGCGGCATCGAGGCGCTGGTCGAGGCACGCGAGGCAGTGGTGGGCGCGCAGCACGAATTGAAAGGGTTCCTGCGTTTGTCGCTGCCGCCGACGTTTGAAATCTGGTGGGAGCTACTGGGCGAGTTTCAGGCGCGTTATCCGGGTATTCGCCTGTTCGTTCATACTACCGAGCGTCGCGTCGATTTGATTCTCGACGGCATCGACGTTGCATTGCGTGTCGGTGCTATCGAGCAGGAGTCGATGGTGGCACGCAAGATCGCAACCTATCGGCATCGGCTCGTCGCGAGCCCTGCATTGCTGGAGCGTCACGGTCGACCGACGACGCCAGACGATCTGCACCGCTTACCGTGTGCGACCTGGGGGCGCGGTGCGTACGCGCCGCCTGTGTGGCACCTCGGCGACACGAAATTTCATCCGCGCCCCGTGCTGACGACGAACGATTACTCGCATCTGCGCAACCGTGTGCTCGTCGGGCAAGTTGTGACTGAACTCCCGCCGTTTCTTGTAATGGACGATCTGCGTGACGGTCGACTGGTCTCGATATTGGACGACTATCCATTTCCCGCCGTTGAGGTGAATTTGCTGTTCCCTTCGCACCGACATCCGTCATCGATCGTAAGGGCGTATCTCGAGTTTTGCCAGGCGTACTGGGACGCGAAGCTGAGTAGCGTCACGCTGGGGGCGGGGCCGTTGGATTCGCGCGCTTGACAACGTGACCTGGGGCAGAATTCCGAGATCAATCAGGCAGTGAGTCTCGTTGGACCTTCAAGTGGGGAAACGCCACGAAACCTATCTTTCTATAGGGGTTTGGACGGTGACACGTGGGTATGCTCTGTGTTCATGAGATGAAAAATACAGAACACAGGAGATGCCATGAAGATTCTCGAAGGAAAGACTGCTCTGGTCACGGGTGCCGGACACGGACTCGGCAAGGCAAGCGCGCTTGCATATGCCAAATACGGAGCCCATGTCTTCGTCAATGACATAGACAGGGTGACTGGCGAAGAGACCGTGTCGGAGATCGAGGCAGCTGGAGGCGAGGCTGATTTTGTTCTTGCCGATGTAACGTCGCCACAGCAAATCCAGGCAATGATCGACGTGATAGTGCAGAAGAAGCGACGGCTGGACATCGCGTTTAATAATGCAGGAATTGCGCCGCTTGCGACGCCTGTTGCTGACTACAGCGATCAGGAATGGAGCCGGGTCATTCGGATGGATCTCGACTCTGTTTTTTATTGCGCGCGCGCCGAGATCAACGCGATGCTCGCCACCGGTGGGGGCGTTATCGTAAACATGGCCAGTATCCTCGGACAGGTGGCGTTTCCCGGGCTCGCACCATACACTGCGGCGAAACATGGTGTCATCGGCCTTACCAGGCAGATCGCCGTGGATTATGCGGCGCTTGGCATTCGTGCTTTCAGTGTTGGCCCGGCATTCATGAAGACCGGGCTGGAGGCAGGCCTCGCCGAAACGTCCCGCAACTCGCTTGCGCAACTGCATCCAGCAGGACGTATGGGGGAGCCTGAGGAGGTTGGCGAGGTGGTTGCCCTCCTTAGCAGTACGGGTGCCTCATTCGTCAACGGTGGTTATATTCCAATCGACGGTGGCTTCCTCTCGCGTTGAGATAGCGCTCTGAAGCTCGCGTCGAGTGCAGCGGGCGGCCAGATCATCCCGAAATCAATCCTGCGATGCGCCGCGCCAAGACCTGGCCGGGCGTCGGCGGAGTACACGCCCGCTTCTTCGTTGAGCGCCTTGGTCGGCATGCTCAGTGCGGACTACACGACGAACACGCGCTGCGCTACGCGACGGAGATGCAGATCTTCCGCAAACGTGACAGATGCGCGCAGCTATTTGAATTCCATTGGGGGTGGCCCATCGGTGACCGGTGCCGGTGATCAGCGCTCTTGATAACCAGATCAGAAAAGACCATTGGCGCAATCCAGGGTAGAGAACAGATGATACGTCCCAGGTGGGGATTGTGTGTTCGTGAAGGTTTGAAACCAACTATCAAGAAACAAAATGGAAGAGACAAAATCGGTAGCCGTTCAACGCTGGTGGTACTTGATGCCAGTCATCTTTATTACCTACAGCCTGGCCTACCTGGACCGCGCCAACTATGGTTTCGCTGCTGCGGCCGGCATCGACAGGGACCTTGGCATCACGCACGGCACGTCGTCGCTGATCGGCTCATTGTTCTTTCTTGGCTACTGCCTGTTCCAGGTGCCCGGCGCGATCTACGCGCAACGCAACAGCGTGAAGAAACTGATCTTCGTCAGTCTGATCGTATGGGGCTTGTGCGCTGCGGCGACCGGGATGGTCAGTAACATTCCGATGCTAATGGCGCTGCGCTTCGTGCTTGGCATGGTAGAAGCCGCGGTGATGCCGTCGATGCTGATATACATCAGCCGCTGGTTCACGCGTAGCGAGCGCTCGCGCGCGAATACGTTCCTGATTCTCGGCAATCCGGTGACGGTGCTGTGGATGTCTATTGTCTCGGGTTATCTGGTACGCAGCTTCGGCTGGCGGGAAATGTTCGTTATCGAAGGACTTCCGGCACTCGCGTGGGCAGTCGTCTGGTGGTTGACGGTCAAGGATCGACCTGCCGACGCAACGTGGATGACCGATGCCGAAAAAGCTGAACTCGACGCGCGCCTGAAGGCCGAGCAGGCCCATATCGCGCCGGTTCGCGACTACAAGGCTGCATTCCGTTCGTCGGTCGTGCTGAAGTGCAGTGCGGTCCACGCCCTCTGGAGCATCGGCGTATATGGCTTCATCATGTGGTTGCCGTCGATTCTCAAAACCGCTGCGAACATTGATATCGTTTCGATTGGCTGGCTCGCGGCCGTTCCATATGTTGCCGCGATTATCCTGATGCTGCTTGCATCGTGGTTTTCGGACAAGACGCGAAACCGCAAGCTTTTCATCTGGCCGCTGCTGCTCGTCGGAACTATAGCTCTAACCGCTTCGTACATGGTCGGAGGGGACCATTTCTGGATCTCGTTCATGCTTCTAGTCGTTGCGGGCGCAACTATGTACGCACCGTATGGACCATTCTTCGCGCTCGTGTCGGAGCTCATCCCGAGTAACGTGCTCGGTGGCGCGATCGGCATCATCAATTCGAGCGGAGCGCTAGGCGCGTTTCTCGGTTCGTGGGTAGTTGGGTATCTGAATGGTGCGACCGGAAGCCCGTCGACCTCGTACATCTTCATGGCCGCCGCGCTACTGCTTTCCGTGATACTGATGATCACAGTGCCTGTCCGTTCTGGGCAGTTCGGAACGCGCGAGCGACGCAATCTTGATGATGTCCAGTATGACGGTTAGATCGCCCGCTGCGCCGCATCGGTCGATCAGGACCGAATGCGGCCCCCTGAAATGACAAAATCCTCACTCAGCGTAGTCCACTGAGTGAGGATCGGGCTGACCATCCTATTAACGCCGCGCGCACGCGGTGCGTCAGCCGTCGACGCACGCGCGCAGCGTGCGTGCGAGGCGGCGCGCTTCGGTGGCATCGACGATGTTCGCAAATCCGATCACCAGGCCGCGTTGCGCGTGCTGCGTGCGGCCATTCGCATACCAGATCGAAAGCGGCAGCACCGCGAGCCCCGCGTCGCGGGCGCGCGCGGCCACCGCGACGTCGTCGACCGGGCCGTCGGAGCCCTGCGCGAACTGCACCGCGAACTGGACGCCGCCCGCCGGCAGTTCGACGATCAACCGCTCGCCGAACGCCTGCTGCAATGCGTGCACGATCAGCATGCGCCGCTCGCCATACAGCGTGCGCATCCGCTTCAGATGCCGCGCGAAGTGCCCCTGCTCGATGAAATCGGCCATGGCTGCCTGCAGGAGCGTCGGCGAGCCGGCATTCATGCTGCATGCAACGCGTTCGACGCGTTCCACCGCACGCTCCGGCACGACCGCGTACGCGAGTCGCAAACCGGGGTACATCACCTTGCTGAACGTGCTGCAGTAGATCACGTGATCGCGCCGGTCGAGACTCTTCAGCGCCGGCAGCGGGCGGCCCGCGTAACGAAACTCGCTGTCGTAGTCGTCCTCGACGATCCAGCCCGACGCTTTCTCGGCCCAATCGAGCAGCGCGATCCGCCGCGCGAGCGACAGCGTATGTCCGAGCGGGCTCTGATGCGACGGCGTGACCAGCGCGAAGCGCGCGTGCGCATCCAGTTGCATGCCGCGCTCGACGTCGATCCCGTCGGCGTCCACTGGCACCGGAACGAGCTGCACGCCGGTCTCGGACAGAAAGCCGCGTGCGAGCAGATAGCCGGGATCCTCGAACCAGACGCGATCGTTCGGGCGCGCGAGGCTGCGCAGCACGAGTTCGAGCGTCGCGCGGTAACCGCCGGTGACGAACACCTGCTCCGGCACGCAGGTCACGCCGCGCGACAGCGCCAGGTAGGTGGCGATGTGCTCGCGCAGCGGCCGGTAGCCGGCCGGATGCGGGTAGCCGAGCAGCGCGCGTTCGCCGCTACGCGCGCGCTGCGACACGAGCCGGTGCCACACCTTGCGCGGAAACGCATCGAGTGCGGGAAGGCCGGGTTGCAACGGGCGTGGCTCCCCGCTCATCGCAACGGCGATCGGCGGCTGGCGTGGCGGCGGTTGACGATCGCGCGATGGGTCCGATGCCGCAGGCGTGCTGGCCGCTTCGGCGTGTTGCGCCGGTTCGGCGATTCGCGCGGGCGCGGGGCGTGTCAGCGATTCGGGCAGAGACGACGACACGAACGTACCGGCCGCGCCGCGCATCTGCAGGTAGCCCTCGTCAACCAGGATCGTGTAAGCCTGTTCGACGGTGCCGCGCGCCGTGTTCAGCTGCGTCGCCAGGCCACGCAGCGCGGGCACGCGATCGCCGGGACGCAGGTGACCCGCGGCGATCGCGGTTCTGAACCGTTCGCAGATCTGCAGGTAGATCGGCTGTTGATGCCGGCGATCGATTTCGATGGTGAGGGCGGGCGCTGGCGCGGTCATCACGGTCTCGCGGGGAGGGGGCCGGGCGGAACCGCGATGGATCAGTCCGGTCGACGATTCTTGGCACTTATCGATAGGACATGATTCTTCCACACTTGCGTCACGCGATGCGACGGTCGTGGCCACCCCGATCCGACACGGCGCCCGCCCCGCACCGCCCCGTTCAGTGAAGTCCTTTCGTCAGGAGAATTTACGATGAAGATCGTTGTAATCGGTGGTTCGGGCCTGATCGGCTCGCAGGTCGTCACGCTGCTCGGCGACGCGGGCCATGACGCGCTCGCCGCATCGCCGCGTACCGGCGTCAACACGATCACCGGCGAAGGCCTGACCGACGCGTTGACGGGCGCCGACGTCGTCGTCGACGTGGCCAATGCGCCGTCATGGGAGCCGCAAGCGGTGCTGGACTTCTTCCGCACGTCGGCACGCAATCTGGGCAAGGCCGAAGTGGCCGCAGGCGTGCGTCATCATGTTGCGCTGTCGATCGTCGGCTGTGATCGGATGCCGGAGAACGGCTATTTCGCGGCCAAGGTGGCGCAGGAACAGGCGATCGAAGCGGCAGGCGTGCCGTACACGATCGTGCGCGCGACGCAGTTCATGGAGTTCATCGGTGGCATTGCGGATTTCGGCACGGACGGCGGTACGGTGCGCATCGGCGACGGCCTGTTCCAGCCGATCGCCGCGGAAGACGTTGCGGCGATCCTTGCGCAGGTCGCGCTTGCCGTGCCGCTGAACGGTACGGTCGAGATCGCGGGCCCGGACCGCGCGCCGTTTGCGCAGATCGTGGCGCACTACCTGAAGTCGGTCGGCGACGCGCGCCCGGTGGTGACTGATCCCGACGCGCGGTACTACGGCGGGCGTGTCGAGGAACAGTCGCTCGTGCCGCTTGGCGATGCGCGACTTGGCCGCATCACGCTCGACCAGTGGCTCGAACGACGCTGATTCACGGTTCGCGTTCGCGGCGGTCCGCCGGTGCGGCTCGACCTGAACTGCATGACGCGGTTCAACGCGGACAGTCCGGATGCTTCGTCGGCAGGATTGGCAGCGTGAAGAGTTCGTGACAGGAAAGAATGACGAGTGCGTGGCAGCTAGCCTCTTGCCTGATTGATTTCCGGCGGAACGTCCGCTTGCGGAAACAGGCGGGCAAGGGCGTGCTTGGGCAAGCCGAACGACATTTCTGAAAAAAGTGCGACTTTGTTCTATCGATGCTGCATCCGCACAACTATGCTTGCGCGTATGTCGTCTTCCCGGCGACGCGCTGGTCGGGCAGCGCGGCGGGCGGACGGTCTGAATCATGACACGAACGGAGCCAATCGATGAACGTGATGGAAGCAATGCCCACGAGCATCCGGGCCGCGTTCGACGGCGCATCGATCGACTCGCTCGACGCATCGACGGAAATGCATGGCTTCGCGGGATTGACGCGCGTTCGATACGACGCACCGGGTTTCGGCGCGGTCGCGCTTGCCGTGTCACCGGATCATTATCTGATCAGGATGTCGCTGGTGGGCGAGCCTGGCGAACCGCCAGCGGATGCAGGCAGACCCGTGGCGCGCACCGGCGTGTGGATCACGCGTGGTGGCGACGGCTACCACGCACGGCTGGACCAGCCGTTCGACCTGCTGTTCGCCTGCCTGCCGCGGTGCGCGCTGATCGAATCGGCACGCACGATGGGCCTGCGTGATGTCGGCGATCTCGATTGTCCGCGCGGCAAGGCCGATGCGGTACTGCAATGCCTGTCGAGTGGCTTGCTGACGGCGGCCGGCAGTGGCACCCCGGCTAGCCCGATGCTCGCCGGGCAATTGGCGCACGCGATCCAGCTTCATGTCGTCCAGCGCTACGGCACGGCGGAACGCGCGTTGCCGGCACGCGGGATGCTGGCCGGCTGGCAGGTCGAGCGCGCGAAGGCGATCCTCGCGGAGCATGCGAATGCCGAAATTTCGATTTCGCATGTCGCGAACGCCTGCGGGCTGTCGCGCAGCTATTTCATCAAGGCGTTCCGGCAGACGGTCGGCACGACCCCACATCGCTGGCTGCTCGAGCACAAGATCGAGCGGGCGAAGCAATGCCTGCTCGCACATATGGAGCCGATCGCGGATATCGCGCAGCAATGCGGTTTTTCGGATCAGGCGCATCTCACGCGCGTATTTACCAGCATGGTCGGCACACCGCCGGCGACCTGGCGGCGCGAGCGCCGCGAATAGTGTGAATCGTCGCGCCTCGCATTCAACGCTCGGGTTCGACCGCATCGGCCCTGCGGCGCCATGCACCCGGCGGCGTGCCGGTCAGCCTCGCGAACGCGTGCGTGAAGTGGCTCTGGCTCGAGAAGCCGCAGTGCTGCGCAATCCGCTCGAGTGTCCAGTCGCTGCGCGACAGCAGTTCCTTCGCGGACGCAACACGCTGCTCGATCAGCCACTGGTGTGGCGTCGTGTGCAGCGCGCCGCGTAGGCGCGGCGCCTGCCCGTACGTTTGCATCACGTGCGAGCCGATCGCAAGTCCGAGGTGATCGAGCAGCAGCGGCTTCGCGTCGTCGTCGGAAGCCAGCGCGAGCGCGACGGTGCGGCCGATCTGGCCGAGCAGGCGATCATGGTGTGCGACCGTTGGCGTGAAGCCGCGGACTTCACGCTCTCCAGCCAGATCGGTGAGGACCGCAAACGGGATCTCGACCAGCACGAAATCATGCATCGTCGCTTGCCAGCCGTCCGGCCCACACGCAACGCCGCATTGTCCGCAGCGCAAAGGAGGCGGGAGCGCGGCACGCATCGCGTGAGCCGAGACTTTTGCCGTGTGCGCAACGCCGGATTGTGATGCGGGGGCATTCCGACGCGGAGGGCCGCGTCTTAACCTTCGTCTGGCTGCCGCCCCGTCGGCTTCATTTCATAGCCTGGAAGACTGGAGAACCCTCATGCACCCGCATCTGTTCAAACCAATCGTGATCGGCCGCCGCGCGCTTGCGCATCGCGTTGCGATGGCGCCATTGACTCGCTCGCGCGCCGGCCAGCCCGGCAACGTACCGAACGCGCTGAACGTCGAATACTATCGGCAGCGCGCGTCCGCCGCGCTGATCGTCACCGAGGCGAGCCAGATTTCGCAGCAGGGGCAGGGATACGCCTGGACCCCCGGCATCCACAGCGCCGAGCAGATCGACGGCTGGCGAGCGGTCAGCGACGCCGTGCATGCGCAACGCGGCACGATCTTCCTGCAGCTGTGGCATGTCGGCCGCGTGTCGCATCCCGTGTTCCAGCCTGGCGGCGCGGCCCCGGTCGCGCCGAGCGCGATCCGCGCACCGGGCAAGACGTTCATCGTGAACTCGGCAGGTGGCGGCGAATGGGCTGACGTGCCGGAACCGCAGGCGCTGACGGTCGAGCAGATCGCAGCGATCGTCGGCGACTACCGGCGGGCCGCGCGCAACGCGATCGCAGCCGGGATGGACGGCGTCGAGATTCACGCAGGCAACGGCTACCTGATCGACCAGTTCATCAATTCGAACAGCAACCGGCGCACCGATGCGTACGGCGGCAGCCCGGAGAACCGCGCGCGCTTCCTGCTCGATGTGGTCGCGGCGGTCAGCGACGAAATCGGCGCGGACCGTGTCGCGGTGCGGCTGACGCCGATGGGGCGCTTCATGGGAATGGGCGACGACACGCCGGAGCGGACTTTCGGTCATATCGTCGAGCGGCTGAACGCGTGGCCGCTTGCGTACCTGCACCTCGTCGAACCGGCCGTGGTCGGCACCGCGAAGGACGACAACATCGATCCGCGTTGGGACGCGCTGATGGTCGCGCTGCGCGATGCCTACGACGGCGTGCTGATGATCGCCGGCGGCTATGACGCGGACAGCGCCGAGCGGGCGATCGCGAGCGGCCGTGCGGATCTGGTCGCGTTCGGCCGGCCCTTCCTCGCGAA
This sequence comes from Burkholderia sp. Ac-20353, assembly GCF_017104785.1. Taxonomy (NCBI): domain Bacteria; kingdom Pseudomonadati; phylum Pseudomonadota; class Betaproteobacteria; order Burkholderiales; family Burkholderiaceae; genus Burkholderia; species Burkholderia sp. Ac-20353. The sequence goes on from NZ_JAAGPL010000066.1 coordinate 28,945, forward strand.
TCCGGATCTGCCCGCGCGGATCGCGGGTGGGCATCCGGTGAACACGCCCGATCCGTCCACTTTCTTCGGCGGTGCCGACGCCGGCTATACCGACTACCCGGCGCTCGCTTGATGATGAACCCGAGCCCGGTCAATCCGCAGGACATCGTCACGAGCATCATCGTCCACGAAGTCGAACCCGATGCAGTCGAGCAGTACGAAGCATGGCTCACGGACATCCGCGTCGCGTGCTCGGCATTTCCCGGGTACTTGAGTACCGACGTGATCCGCCCCGTCGGCACGAGCCGCGAATACGCGACCATCATCCGGTTTGCGGATTTCGCGAGACTGAGTGCATGGATGGAGTCCGACGTGCGCCGCGAGCATATCGCTCGGATGCAGGCGTCGTTGCGCAAGGGCGACCGCTACGAGATCAGGACCGGGCTCGATTTCTGGTTCTTGCCGAAAAACGCGCCGGTCAAGGTGCCGACTGCATGGAAGCAGTGGCTCGTCACGTGGAGCGCCATTCTGCCGCTCAGCATCGTCGTCCCGTGGGGCGTCGTGCCGGTGCTCGCGCACCTCGGCTTCTCCCGCGATTCGTTGATCGACAAGGCGGCCGTGACGGCGGCGATCGTATTCCTGATGGTCTATGTGGTGATGCCGCGCTATACGCGGCTCGTTGCCCACTGGCTATTCAAGTGACCATCGGATTCACGCGCGCCGTTCACGCACTCAGATGCGCATCGCCGCCACCCATGATGCGCGCGCCGAGCATCGTGCCGAGCTGCGCCAGCTGCTGGCCGTTGCGCCATTCCACGGTTTCCCACTCGGCTAGCGCATCATCGATCGAGTGGCCGTGCATCTGCAGGCTGCGTGCGAGCGACACCGCGTTCGCAGCCGCCTTGCCGGAGCCCGCGCCGGTATGCGGACGCGCGACGAACGCCGCATCGCCGATCAGTGCCACGCGACCGTAGACGAGCCGCGGCGCCTGGTAATCCTGGATGATCTGCAGGAACGGTGCGTCGGCCGCGTGGACGAGCGCCGCGAGCGCGGGCGCGAGTCGTCTCGACGTGTCATCGCGCAGCCACGCACGATACACGTCTCGCAGTGCGCCGGGCGGGATCGAATGCGTGCGCTGCGCGCCGTCGCGGTCCGTTAGCGCCGCGTCCAGTTCGGCACCGGCCGGCAGCCTACGGTACCAGACCCAGTTCCAGCGTCGCTCGCCGGGCCGCGTCGAGCCATCGTCGCCAGGAATCAGATAGGTGAGCAACTGATGGCCAGCGCCTTCCTGGAACGTAAACGCATCCGCCAGCTGCGCGGTCGATTGCGGGTCGAGTGCGGCTTCCGGCACGAGCCCGCGCCATGCGACGTAGCCGGCATAGGCGGGCTGCGCGGCAGGCTGCGCGCCGGGCAGCAGCAGGGCTCGGGTCGTCGATTGCGGGCCATCGGCGCCGATCAGCAGATCGGCGCGAATCCGTGTCCCGTCCGACAGTGCCGCCTCGACGCCGTCGCTGTGCTGCGTCACGTCGGTCAGCGCGACACCCGCATCACGAGCAGGTGAGTCGGCTGTTGTCCGAACTGGTCGAGGCCGACGAGAGCGTCGCGGACGCGGGAGGCGAACCGGTCGGCACGTTGCGCGTGTCGGTGCCGGTCACGTATGCGCGGATCGTGCTCGGGCCTCACCTGTCGGCGTTTCTCGATGCGTATCCGCGCGTGTCGCTCGATCTCGTCGTGTCGGATGCCTTTCTCGACCTGGCAGCCGACCGGCTCGATGTCGCGGTGCGGATCGGCGTGCCGACGCAGGATCCGGGGTTGATCGTGCGCAAGGTGATGGACAATCGCCGCGTCGTCGTCGCGAGTCGTGCTTATCTGGAGCGGATGGGCATCCCCACGGCGCCGGCGGATCTGGCCGCGCATCACTGCCTGCGCTTTCCGTACCGGCAGGGCCGGCAGAGCTGGGTGTTCACACGCGAAGGGCATACGGAAAAGGTGGGTGTGAACGGCAGGTTAACCGCGAACAGCCTCGACATCCTGCGCGAAGGCGTGCTGAACGGCCAGGGGATCGCACTTGTGCCGACCTGGCTCGTGCAGGACGATCTCGTCGCCGGCGAGATGCTGTCGCTCTTCGACGCGTGGTCGGTGCAGCCGGTGACGGGCGACGCGCAGGTTTATGCGGCCTATCTGCCAAACCGGCGTCATTCGCGCAAGGTGCAGACCTTCGTCGCGTTTCTCGCCGAACGGGTACGCGGGGCGCTCGCCGAATGAACGCTGCGCGCGGGCCGGTTTGAAGCGGCCCGCAGCCGACCATCGCTTCACGATGTGATGCAATCCGTGTCCGGATGTCGCCCCGCGTTGCTTGACTGCATGCGTTGCGGCAATCGTTCAAATCAGGCGACTAACGTTCAATACGAATCCGCGCGGCGCTGAGATAGTGGGGCATGACAACCTGCTCCACAAACAAGACGGAGGCGGCAAATGGGTAATGTGGTGACGAAAGATGGCACGTCCATTTTCTACAAGGATTGGGGCGCGGGGCGCCCGGTGCTGTTCTCGCATGGCTGGCCGCTGAACGCGGATGCGTGGGACGCACAGATGCTGTTCCTCGCGCAGCGAGGCTTTCGCGTCATCGCGCACGACCGTCGCGGCCATGGCCGTTCCGGGCAACCGTCGCAAGGTAACGACATGGACACCTACGCGGACGATCTGGCCGCGGTGATCGATGCGCTCGACCTGCACGACGTGACGCTCGTGGGGCACTCGACTGGCGGCGGTGAGGTCGCTCATTACGTCGGCCGCCACGGTAGCGCGCGTGTCGCGCAGGTCGTACTGATCGGCGCGGTGCCGCCGATCATGCTGAAAACTGAAGCGAATCCTGGCGGCTTGCCACTCAGTGTGTTCGACGGCATTCGCGATGGTGTCGCCGCGAATCGCTCGCAGTTTTATCGGGACCTCGCAATACCGTTTTTCGGCTTCAATCGACCTGATGCGAAGCTGTCCAAAGGGACGGTCGACGCATTCTGGGCGCAGGGGATGACGGGCGGCGTGCTCGGCCAGTATGCGTGCATCCGCGAGTTTTCCGCGGTCGACTACACCGACGACCTGAAAAAGATCGACGTACCGACGCTGGTGTTGCATGGCGACGACGACCAGATCGTCCCGCTCGACAATTCCGGCCGTCTGTCCGCACAGATCGTGAAGGACGCGACGCTGAAAGTCTATCCCGGCGCGCCGCACGGCCTGTGCGTGACCCATGCGGATCAGGTCAATGCCGACCTGCTCGCGTTTCTGAACGGCTGACGGCGGGCCACGTGGCGCAAGTGTTGGACGGCGGGCGCCGTCTCATTCCGGAGCGTGGCTTTGTGGCTGCCGAACTTGCCGCCATGCGCGTGGCGCGACGCCGGTCATTCGCGAGAACACGCGCGTGAAATGGCTCTGATCGGCAAAACCGCATGAGATAGCGATCTCAGCGATTGGCAGGCTGCTGCGCGCAAGCAGATCCTGCGCGACGTCGATACGTCGGCGCGTCAGCCACTGATGCGGTGCGAGCCCGGTCGAGCGACGAAACGCGCGGCAGAAATAGGCCGGTGACAGCTCACACGCAGCGGCGAGTTCGAAGATCGACAGGCCGTCTTCGAGGTGCGCATCGATCATCGCCTTCGCGCGCATTTCCTGCCACGGCGCGAGCCCGCCAGTCTTGCGCGCGTCAACGATTCGAACACCAGCGTAGGTTGCAGCAAGATGACCATGCAGCGCGATCAGCAGGCCGTCGACGAACAGTTGCGGCGCGGGTTTGCCCGCGAGCGCCGGGAGCAGCATATTGCCGATCGTCTGAATGAATGGATCCTGGATGCCATGCGGAATCGCAAGTTCGCGGATCGCAACGCAGTCCTCCGCCGCGGCGATCCGGTGCAGCGAGCCTTCCGGCAGGTAAAACTGCAAACAATCGAATGCGGTGGGCAGAAATGCGGAAGGCCGCGCAGCGAGGTCGACCACCGACACGGCTCCGCTGGCATAGGGGGCGACGCGTTCCGGTTTGCCGTCCAGCCACAGCTCGTGCTTCGGTAGCGGCTGCAGTTGAAGGCAAAGCACGAACGCGTTTTCCTGCGGGATCGGTTCGGTCAGGTTGACCGCGCCCGGCGTGGACGTCAGGCGGGTAATCGTGACGTCAGGCGTCTGGAGCATCGAACTCCTGAGCACCGGCATTGGCGGCAGGTTGAAGTACTGCGCGGCATCGTCGCCGTATCGGTCGGACATCGTCGAATTCCTGCGGGTTGGCACAAGTGAGCGTAGCGCGACCGCTCGCGTCCGCCGGCTCAGCGCAACGGCGGGCGGGTTGGCGGCGATCGACGCGGTCTGGCCGGGCCGGTGCCCGCTCTTGCCGGCCGCGATTGCGCGGCTGTCCGTCTCGATGCCTGCCAGGTACGCGGTGTGGTACCGGTCAGTTTCACGAATACACGCGTCAGATGACTCTGGTTCGAGAAGCCGCAAGCGATGGCGATCTCACTCAACGACCCGTTGTTTCGTATGAGGAGTTGCTTTGCCTGTTCGACGCGCCGCCTTTGCAGCCAGCGCTTCGGTGTCTCGCCGGTCGCTCGTTTGAGCGTGCGCGTCAGTTGCGAGACGGTCATTGCCGATGCGGCGGCAAGATCGGCCAGCGAGAGCGAAGTGGACAGATTGGCGTCGATATGGTCCTGCAACGCCCGGTACTGGCGTTCGGTCATCCCGCGGATCTGGTGCTCGAACGCGCGCGTCGCGCTGCCGGATCCGGCGGCATAGCCGTAAATCGCGACCAGCAATCCGTGGACGACGTCCCGTGTCAGCGCGTGCGGACGTGCAAGCGCATCGCGCAGCAACCCGCAGAACTGGACCGTGACGGTATCGCCGCCGGACAACCGTTCCACCAGCCTGTCGAGTCCCTGCTCCCACGCGGGTTCAGGCTGCCATGCGCCGTCGGCTTGTGGAAGCTTTGCAAGCAGTTCGGCTGCCAGTGATGCGAGTCCGGTCAGGTCGATGGTCGACATGTGGATCGATCCTAGCATGCGTCAATATTCGCGAAGCAAGTCGGAATCCTTGCGTTTTGCTGACTATCCGGCGCGGACACGCCGGTTGCGCATCCGCCGCCGCTCAGCACCGCTTGCCCTGAAGTGTCGGGATCTGCGCGTACACGCTGGCGAGCCAGTCGACGAAGTGCTTCAGCTTGGCCGGTACGTGCCGATTCGGCGGATACAGCACGGAGATCGGCCGCGGCGGCGGGCTGAACTCGGACAGAACCTCCTGCAACGCGCCGGATTTCAGATGCGGCTCGACGAAGAACAGCGTGGTCTTGATCAATCCGAGCCCTGCGAGCCCGCAGGCGATGTGGGTATCGGCCTCGTTGACCGCGACCGTGCCGCGCATCTGCACGATGTGTGTGTCGCCGTCGACGACGAAATCCCAGCTTCGCGGCCGGCCCGTGTCGGCCGACACGTGGCTGACCGCGATATGCCGGGTCAAATCGTCGATCGTTTCCGGCACGCCATGTCGCTCGAGATACGCGGGCGACGCACACGTGCAGGTCGTGAGGCTGCCGATCCGCTTCGCGATCATCCCGGAGTCGTCGAGCGCGCCGACCCGCACGACACAGTCGACACCCTCGCCGACGAGGTCGATCTGACGGTCGGTCACGCCGAGCTCCACCGTAATGTCCGGATGGGCAGCGAGAAAGGCGGGCAATGCAGGAACCACGATCTGCTTGGCCATCGCCGGCGGCAGGCTCACCTTCAGGCGGCCGCGCGGCGCGCTGCGCGAGTGGGACATCGACGCTTCCATGTCGTCGATCTCGCACAGCACCGCGACACAGCGTTCGTAATAGGCCTGCCCGTCCTCGGTCAGCGACAGCCTGCGTGTCGTGCGGTTCAATAGCCGGCAGCCGAGATGCTGTTCCAGCGTACGCAGCAGCGCAGACACGCGCGGCGTCGTCAGGCCGGACGTATCCGCCGCGCGTGTGAGGCTGCCCGTCTCGACGATGCGTGTGAATACGCGCATCGAAAGCAATGTGTCCATGAGTGGCGGATCCCCTCCCGGTGGATCGTCGGCGCTAGCGCGCCAGTGATTTTTCGTGCGTCTACGCGTCGACGCGTTTCCTGAGCCCGTCGCCGGCAAACGGCATTTCGCGCATGCGCTGGCCAGTCGCATCGAAGATCGCGTTCGCGAGCGCGCCGGCGGTCGGCCCCATCGATGCCTCGGCCGCGCCAAGGAACGGCGCGCCGGGGCGATTGATCAGGTGGACCCGCAGGTCGCGCGGCGCCGCGGAGAAGCGCAGGATCGGATAGCTGCTCCAGTCGAAGCTGCGAATCCTCTGCGTGTCGTACTTCAGCGCCTCGTACAGCGTCCAGCTCGCTGCCTGGATGATACCGCCCTCGATCTGGTTGCGGATGCCGTCGGGCGAGACGATCTGGCCGGCATCGACGGCCACGTCCGCATGATCGAGGATCACCTGGCCGGTTTCGGGCACCACCGTGATCTCGACAGCCATCGCGACATAAGCCATCAGGTTCTTGTACTTGCCGAACGCGAAGCCAACGCCACGATTGCGTGCGCGCGGCGGCCGCGGCCAGCCGAACTGCTTCGCGGCGAGCTGGATCACCGCGCGTGCGCGCGGATCCTGCATGTGGCGCAACCGGAATTCGACCGGATCGACGCCGGCCGCGTGCGCGAGCTCGTCCATGAAGCTCTCGATCGTGCACACGTTCGTGTGCGCGCCGAGCGATCGCATCGCTGACGTCTGCAGCGGCATCGTCGGCGAGAAGTTGTTGACGATGTGCAGGTTCGGGAGCGCGTACAGCGGAATCGCGTTGCGGTCGCCACCGCCCTCGGGCTGCAGCATCGGCGTCGACGGCGCCGGTACGAACGGCGGCTCGAGCATCCGCGCGGGCAGCAGCCGACCGGCGTTGACGATCCGCTCGTTGTGCGAGCTGCTCCACAGCGCGTACTGCCAGTCGACGATATGGCCGCTTGCGTCGAGCGATGCACGGACCTCGGTGACCATCGCGGGCGTGAAGTGATCCCACGTGTGCTCCTGCTCGCGCATCCATTGAACGCGGATCGGCTGGCCCGGCATCGCAGTCGCGATCAAAGCCGCGTGTGCGGCTGCGTCGTCCGCACCGTTATGTCCGTAACAGCCGGAGCCCTCGGTGTGGATGCAACGGATGCCTGACTTCGGCATCGACAGCATCTCGGCGAGCGCATCGCGCAGCGGATACACGCCTTGCGAGTGGGTCCATACGGTCAGGACTCCGTTCTCGAGTTGCGCGACCGAGCATGACGGCCCGATCGAACCGTGCAGCAGGTAGTTCTTCCGGAAGGTCGCGGTCAAGGTCCTGGTTGCCGGCGCGACCGCCGTGTGCGTGTTGGCGATCTCGATACGCTGCGTCGCGATGCGTTTCAGCTCGTCGTGAACCTTCTCGCGATCGGGGAGCGGGCGGCCAGGCGACCAGCGGCAGCCGGCGGCGAGTGCGCGCTGCGCCTGCACCGCCTGCCATTCGCCGCGCGCGACGACGGCGAGCATGCTCCCGTTACGGATGATCCGCACGACGCCGGGCATTCGCACGATCGCTGCCTCGTCGAACGACAGCAGCTTCGCGTCATAGACGGGCGGCATCACGATGCGGGCATGCAGCATGCCGGGCAACTGCATGTCCTGCACGTAGCTGACGCCGCCGCTGACCTTGTTCGGAATGTCGAGCCGGGGCAGCGACGTTCCGATCACCGTGAACGTGGCCGGATCCTTCAGCGGCGAAGTGGGCGTGGCCTTGCGATGCAGGTCGACGATCCGCACTGCATCCCGATAGCTCATCGAGCGGCCGTCGGGCGCCTTGATCACCGCGTCGCTGACCGTCAGCGTACGCGCGTCGACGCCGAGGTGCTTCGCGGCGCCATCGACCAGCAGTCCGCGCACTTGCGCGGCGGCGTTCAGCAGTGCACTGCCGCTGTCAGCCATCGTATGGCTGCCGGCGGTCAGCCCTTCGTCGGGCGATGCGCCGGTGTCGGCGGTCAGGAACGTGATCAGCGAGGGCTTCATGTTTAGCTCCTCGGCGGCGACCTGCAACAGCGCGGTACGCACGCCGGTACCGAGTTCGACCTTGCCCGTGAACACGGTGACCTTGCCTTCGGGCGTGATCCTGATCCACGCGTCCAGCAGCGGATTGGTTTTCAGGCTGCCCGCCAGCGCTTGCGTTGCCTTCGATATATGGACGGCGGCGCCTTCGTCGGCGATCACTTCCTGCGCGATCGCGCGGGCGGCTGGCGCGAGGCTGAACGCGACGAACAGCGCGCCCGAGACCATGAAATGCCGGCGGCCTTCATCGATGTCGTCGTGGTGGTTCATCAGATCGGCCTGTTGATTGTGACGGGTTGGGAAGCGCCGTCCGGTACCGGCAGGCCGGCGGCCTGGCGCACGGCCGCCAGGATCCGCATATGGGTACCGCAACGGCACAGATTCGGTTCCATGTGCGCGCGCAACTCGTGCTCGGTCGGCTTGGGGTTGTGCTCCAGCAGTGCCTGCGCACGCATGATCATCCCGGCGATGCAGTAGCCGCACTGCGCAGCCTGATGATCGATGAATGCACGTTGTAGCGGTCCCGGATGATCGGGCGTGCCGAGACTTTCGACGGTTCTGACGCGGCGGTTCCCGATGGCGGCGACCGGAATCAGGCACGAGAACATCGGCTTGTCGTCGACGATCACGGTACATGCGCCGCATTGTCCGAGACCACAGCCGAATTTCGCGCCGTGCAGATGCAGGTCGTTGCGCAACGCATACAGGAGCGGGGTGGACGGGTCGATGTCGAGCGTGTGCTGGACACCATTCACGGTGAGGGTAATCATCGCGCGCTGTCCTCCTTTCTGAGCTTCGCGGCCATGGTGTCGACGCCGGTCCAGGCGGGCTGGCCGGAATAGGCGCCGCGGATGTACGCGGCGAGATCGGCGATCTGCTGGTCGTCGTACTGGTCGATGAATGACGGCATGTAATTGAGGGCGTCCTCGCCATGCCAGCCGATGCCGTTGAACATCATCTGGATCGCGTTGCGCGGTGTATCCGCGCTGATCGCACTGCTGAATGCGAGCGTCGGCCGCTCGCCGATGGCCTGCATCGGCGACCCGGGCCCGTGACACTGCGCGCACGATGCCTGGAACAGCATCGAGCCACGCTGCTCGGCGGGCGTCATCGCCTTGCCTACGACCTTCGTCATCACCGGTTGTGCCGTGGCTCCCGGCTTCTGGATCGACAGGATGTACGTCGCGATCGCCTCGACGTCCTCGAGCGGCACCGTCGCAAGATCACGCGTCACCGGCAGCATCGGCCCGGCGGCCGCACCGTGTTCGCTCGCGCGACCCGTCCGCAGATACGTGACGAGCTGTGCCTGCGTCCACGGTTGCACCGCATGACCGAGCGCGTTGAGCGGCGGCGCTTCCCAGCCATCGACGATCCCGCCGTCGAACGCTTTGCCGGACTGTTCGCCGCCGATCGCGTTCAGCGGCGAATGGCAGGATGCGCAGTGCCCGAGGCCGTCGACGAGCAGCTTGCCGCGATTCCACTGTGCCGATTGCGTTGCATCGGGTTGGTACTCGCCCTTGCGCAGGAACAGGATGTTCCAGAACGCTACCGGTGGGCGGAAGTTCAGCGGGAAGATCAGCGCGTTCGCAGGTGTCGACGCGTGCACGGGCTCGCGGGTCATCAGGTACGCATAGGCGGCCGCGATATCGTGGTCGGAGATGCGCGTGAAATGGGTGTACGGAAACGCCGGATAGAGCTGATGGCCGTCGCGCGCGATCCCGCTGCGCAGCGCGCGAGCGAATGCTTCCTGCGACCAGCGGCCGATGCCTGTGTCCGGATCGGGCGTGATATTGGTCGCGTAGATCGTGCCGAATGGCGTCGCGAGCGGCAAGCCGCCCGCTAACGGCCTGCCGTCCTTCGCCGTATGACAGACGACACAGTCACCGAGCGCGACGACGCGCGCGCCCGCGCGCACGAGCTGCGCGTCGAATGAGGCAGGCGCTGGCGGTGCGACCGGTGCGATCGACGGCTCGACCATGATGCCGATCGCGATCGCCAGGCCGACGAGCGCAATCCCGGCGACGCGGAACCAGAGTCGTTTGTGTTTCATGGATGCTCCGACAGCTCGTTGCACGCGCGACACGTCACGCCGTTTGCGCGCCGATCGGGCGATCGCCGGCACCGTGTGCGGCGGCGATCGACATACGTGCCACGGCCCGCACGCGCTCGCCGCGACAGGCGTGCCTGCTCGCGCAACTGCGAACGCGCATGCAGGCCGCTGATGTCACTGCTGCGACATACAGAGGCGGGACGACATTGAGAAACGGGTAGGCGGGGCGCTCGGCGAATGAACGCCGCGCGCGGGCCGGTTCGAAGCGGCCCGCGCGCCGGCTGTCGCTTCGCGATGCGTCGCGGCGGCCGGTGTCGCTTGCGTCAGCGTGCCGGAACGGGGGCGAGCGCCTCGTGCGGCGTTTCGGCGCGTTGCGGCGCCTTATGGACCATCGTGTACGCGTAATCGACACCCATTCCATACGCGCCGGAGTGTTCCTTCACGAGTTTCATCACCGCGTCATACGTGTCGCGGTTCGCCCAGTCGCGCTGCCATTCGAGCAGCACCTGCTGCCAGGTGACCGGCACGACACCGGCCTGGATCATGCGCTGCATCGCGTAGTCGTGCGCGTCCTTGCTGGTGCCGCCCGATGCGTCGGCGACCATGTAGATCTCGTAGCCGCCTTCGAGCATTGCGCACAGTGCGAACGAGTTGTTGCAGACCTCGGTCCACAGGCCCGACACGACCACCTTGTTGCGGCCATTCGCCTTCAGAGCATCGCGCACCTTCTGGTCGTCCCACGAGTTCATCGACGTGCGTTCGAGCACATGCTGGTTCGGGAACACGTCGAGCAGTTCCGGATACGTGTAGCCGGAGAACGATTCGGTTTCGACGGTCGTGATCGTTGTCGGGATATTGAAGATCTTCGCCGCCTTCGCCAGACCGACCGCGTTGTTCTTTAGCGCCTGCCGATCGATCGATTGCACGCCGAACGCCATTTGCGGCTGGTGATCGATGAAGATCAGCTGGCTGTTGTGCGGCGTGAGGACTTCAAGCTTCGGGTTTGCCATGGTGGGCTCCGTGATGATCCGGTATCGAAGAGGGTGCGAGCGGGTGACGCCCGACGGTGCGGGTCGCGGCTGCATCGCAGTGCGATGCAGCACGCGCTGCATGGGCGTGACCAAGCGCGCTGCCCGATCGACGAGGAGCGGCGCGACCAGCGTCCATGACACGACGAATGTTAGGTGGCCGATCGCGCACGGTCTTGAACGATAGTGGCGAAATTTGTCGGCAAGTCGCGTGAAGCGCGCGACGCAATCCGTGTCCGCCTGTCGCCCCGCGTTGCGTGACTGCATGCGTTGCGGCAATTGTTCAAATCTGGCGACTTACGTTCAATACGGATCCGCGCGGCGCTGAGATAGTGGGACATGAGTCGCCGCTCGCGCAGCGCATGCGTGGCGCCGGCGATCGCGTCGTACGTCCGCCCGGCGCACACGGGGCGGCATTCACGGAACCTTCAGTCATGAAAGTCTACGTTGCGTCACTCGCGATGGGCGTCCTCGTCGGCGTCATCTACGGCCTATTCAACGTGCGCTCGCCGGCGCCGCCTGTCATTGCGCTGGTCGGCCTGCTCGGCATCCTGCTCGGTGAGCAGGTGCCACCACTCGTGAAGCGTCTCGTCGCGCCCCAGGCACAGCAGACGTCGTTCCTGCGGCATCAGGTGCAACCGCACATGTTCGGCCAGTTGCCGACCTGCCCGAAATCGCCGGCGCCGACGGTCGCGTCCGCCGGTACCACCGAGACGAATCCCGGAGAACATCGCCATGGCTGAGAACACCGCGCATCCCGACCTGATCCTGCACCGCGGCCGTTTCGCGACGCTCGATCGCGCCAATCCGCATGCCACCGCCGTGGCGATTCGCGATGCTCGCTTCGTGCACGTTGGCGGCGACGAGACGCTGCAACTGGCCGGACCCGCCACGCGGATCATTGACCTGCAAGGGCGGCTCGTGCTGCCGGGGCTGATCGACAACCATCTGCACATCATTCGCGGTGGCCTGAACTTCAACATGGAGCTGCGCTGGGATGGCGTGCGCAGCCTGGCGGACGCGATGGACATGCTGCGCCGGCAGGTGGCCGTCACGCCAGCGCCGCAGTGGGTGCGCGTGGTCGGCGGTTTCACCGAACACCAGTTCGTCGAGAAGCGCCTGCCGACGATCGAGGAACTGAACCTCGTCGCGCCGGACACGCCGGTGTTCCTGCTGCATCTGTACGACCGCGCGCTGCTGAACGGCGCGGCGCTGCGGGCGGTCGGCTATACGAAGGACACGCCTGAGCCGCCTGGCGGCGAGATCGTCCGCGACGCGGCCGGCAATCCGACCGGGCTGCTGATCGCGAAGCCGAATGCGGCGATTTTGTATGCGACGCTCGCGAAGGGGCCGAAGCTGCCGTTCGACTATCAGGTCAATTCGACGCGACATTTCATGCGCGAGCTGAACCGGCTCGGCGTGACCGGTGCGATCGACGCGGGCGGCGGGTTCCAGAACTATCCGGACGACTATGCGGTGATCGAGCAGCTCGCGAAGGCGAACCAGCTGACGATCCGCCTCGCGTACAACCTGTTTACGCAGAAGCCGAAGCAGGAGAAGGAGGATTTCCTGAACTGGACCGCAACGTCGCGCTACCAGGACGGCTCGGACTACTTCCGCCACAACGGTGCGGGCGAAATGCTGGTGTTCTCCGCAGCGGATTTCGAGGATTTCCGGCAGCCGCGCCCCGACATGCCGCCCGAGATGGAGGGCGATCTGGAGGAGGTTGTGCGCGTGCTTGCGCAGAACCGCTGGCCGTGGCGTATGCATGCTACGTATGACGAAACGATCAGCCGCGCGCTCGACGTGTTCGAGCGCGTGAATCGCGATATCCCGCTGGAAGGGCTGCACTGGTTCTTCGATCACGCGGAAACGATCTCGGACCAATCGATCGACCGGATCGCCGCGCTCGGCGGCGGGATCGCGGTGCAGCACCGGATGGCCTACCAGGGCGAGTACTTCGTCGAGCGTTATGGCAACGCGGCGGCCGAGGCGACGCCGCCTGTCGCGAAGATGCTCGCGAAAGGCGTGAAGGTGTCGGCCGGCACCGACGCGACGCGTGTCGCGAGCTACAACCCGTGGGTGTCGCTGTCGTGGCTCACGACCGGCAAGACGGTCGGCGGCCTGCAACTGTATCCGCGCGCGAACTGTCTCGACCGTGAAACCGCGCTGCGGATGTGGACCGAGAACGTGACGTGGTTCTCGAACGAGATCGGCAAGAAGGGACGTATCGAGGCCGGGCAGCTCGCCGACCTGATCGTGCCCGACCGCGATTTCTTTGCATGCGCTGAAGCGGAAATCGCGGATACCACGTCGCTGTTGACGATGGTGGGCGGCAAGGTCGTCTACGGCGCCGGTCCGTTCGCGGAGCACGACGACGGCGCACCGCCGCCGGCGATGCCCGACTGGTCACCCGCGCGCACGTTTGGCGGGTATGCGGGCTGGGCGGACACCGATGCCGGCGTGTCGTTGCAGCGTGTGGTGCGGGAGGCCGCGAGCACTTGCACGTGTGCGAACAATTGCGGGATTCACGCGCACCGGCACGCGAGCGCATGGAGCAGCAAGCTCCCGGTCGCGGATCTCAAGAGTTTTTGGGGCGCGCTAGGCTGCTCTTGCTGGGCAGTCTGACATGACGACACTGACCGGCCGCGGTAATCCCGCCTGGATCCGCGCGCTGCTTGCGCAGCCGTGGGTGCTGCCGCTCGCGCGTCTCGCGCTGGTGTCCGCGTACCTGATCGGCGGGGTCGGCAAGGCGCTGAACTTCGACGACGCGATCGCGG
>NZ_JAAGPL010000067.1:0-42455 GCF_017104785.1 Burkholderia sp. Ac-20353
GGTGCCGGCCCGCGCGGTGCCGCCGGCTGCACGGCCGACGCCGGATCCGCGGGCGACGCAGGATCCACGGACGGCCGATTGCGGGTGCCGAACTTCACGATCCCCTCCTCCACCTGGCGAGCCGCGCATACCACGGCTCGGCGACGACGGCCGCATCACCGGTGATGCCGCTCGCTAGCTGCCGGATTTCGTGCAGGAATCCATAGCGCTTCGTGTCGTCGATCGGCTCGCCGAGGTTCTCCGCGACCGCGAGCGCCTGCGGCTCGTGCGGCAGTTCGCGCAATTTGTCGTGGCCGAACGCTTCCGCGAAATCGGCCGGTTCGACACGGCCCGCTACCGGCGCGCACGGATTGTTCAGCACCAGCGACAGGATCCGGTCGCCGGGCAGTTCGCGCGTGAAGCGCGCGAGCCGCGCCGATTCATACGCGGCGTGCACCGAACGGTCGGCGACGACATAGACGAGATCGGACGCCTCGAGCGCGCCCTCGAACAGCGGGCCGGACCGGCAACTGACGTCGAACAGCAGATAGTGGAAGCGGTCCTTCAGCATGTCGACGAGATGCGCGATCGACGCGTCGCGCAGATACGCGTCGGTGCCGAATGCGAGTTCGGCCGACAGCACGTGCAGGCGGTCGCCGCGGGTCACGAACATGCGGTCGAACAGCACGTCGTCGGGGCGCTGGTCCATGTTCAGCAATTCGATCAGGCCGTTGTTGCTGCCGACGCCCAGCATCGAATTCGCGCCGCCGCCGTGCAGGTTCAGGTCGATGTACGCGACGCGCCGGCGCTTCTCGCCCGCGAGGCAGCGCGCGAGGCTCACCGCGATCGTCGTCGCGCCGACACCGCCGCGCGCGCCGACGAAACTCACCGTCTTGCCAGTCCGCACCTGCGCGACCGATTCCGTCGCGGTCAGCGCGCGCCGCATCAGCTCGACCGTCAGCGGCTTGACGATGTAGTCCTGCACGCCGATGCCGAGCAGGTTGCGGAACAGTCCGACGTCGTTCTGCGTGCCGATCGCGACGACGCGCACCGACGGATCGCATACTTCGGCGAGCCGCATCAGGTCCGACACGGGAAGCATCGAATCGGTCACGTCGACGACGAGCTGGCGTGGCGAGCGCTCGTTCTGCCGCAGCAGGCGAATCGCATCGTCGCAAGTGCCGATCTGCAGGTGCGCGCGCGCGATCGACAATTCCTGCGCGGCACGCTCGATCACGTCCTTGCTGCCGGGATCGGACACGACGGCGACGAGCTCCGCCGATCCGGCGGCAGCGGCGGCGCGCTTGGCGTTCTGGCGGTCGAGGACGTTCATGGGCGGCATGCTTTTCGGTAGTAAAAGTCGGTGATGAAAGTCGGCGTGTAAGGGTCCGTGATGAAGGGCGGCTCGGTCAGCGCGCGGGCGCCCCCGTCGTCGTCAGCGTCCTGGCCGGCTCCGATTGCTTCACGCGGTCCTCGAGGTAGCGCCGCACGGCACCGGCCGCGACTTCGGCGTCGGCGCCCGCATACGGCACCGGTGCGACGAGATCCTCGGGGCGCGCGAGCATTGCGGCAAGGTTCGTGTAGGTCGCGCAGCCGAACGGCACGCCTGCGCGCGCGAAGCCTGCATCGACGAGGTGCGACGGCTGCATCAGCTTCGCGCAGTCGGGCGGCACCGCGCGCACGCCGTCGAAGCCGACCACCGACGCATCGGGCAGGCTCAGCGGCGGCGGCGCGGACAGGCAGCCTGCAAGCAGCAGCGGCACCAGCGGCACCAGCACGGAGACGGTCGTTCGAACACGCATCGGCGGTCCTCCGGAATCAGTAGACGAAGCCCGCGGCGCCGACGAGGCGCGGCGTGTCGCCCGACATCAGGTCGAGCCCGAGGTTGCGCTGCACCGCGAACTCGAGATCGCTGCTCGGCCGCGCGACGTTGTCGATCGCCTGTTCGAGCTGGCCTGGCCCCGTCGGCTGGACGATATACGGCGTGACGATCACGACGACCTCGGTCTTGTTGTCCTGGAAGTTCTTCGACGAGAACAGCCGCCCGATCACGGGCAGCCGGCCAAGCCCCGGGAGCTGCGACACGACGTCGCTCGACTGGCTCTGCAACAGCCCGCCGATCGCGAAGCTCTGGCCGCTCGACAACTCGACCGTCGTCTCGACGCGCCGCACGGTGAGCGCCGGCACGCGAATGCCGCCCGTCGTCACGCTGTTGCTCGCATCGACTTCGCTGACTTCCGGCCGCACCCTGAGGCTGATCCGGTTGTCGGCGAGCACGGTCGGCGTGAAGTCGAGCGACACGCCGAACGGCTTGTATTCGATCGTGATCGCACCGGTGGTATTGCCGCTCTGCGCGACCGGGATCGGAATCTCGCCGCCCGCGAGGAAGCTGGCCGTCTCGCCGGACATCGCGACCAGGTTCGGTTCCGCGAGCATCGTGATCAGCCCTTCCTGGTCGAGCGCGTCGAGCACGACGTCGATCGACCAGCGCCCCGCGCGAAAACCGCCGAGCACCGAGAACGCGCCGGTCGACGACAGGTTGAACAGATTGGTGGTCGAATCGAACAGCGTGCGGCCGTTGAACAGCCCGCCAAAGAAATTGCCGGCCGAGCCGAGCGAACTCCAGTTGATGCCGAGTTGCTGCGTGACGTTGCGGCTCACCTCGGTCACCCTGACGCGCAGGTTCACCTGGATCGGGCGCGACAGCGTGAGCCGGTTGACGAGCTTTTCCTTGTCGTGCAGGTAAGGCGTGAGCGATTGCATCACCGCATCGGCATCGGCCGCGCTCGGCACGCGCCCCGACACCATCAGCGAGCCCGGTGCGCCCGACACCGTCAGCTTCAGTTGCGGAAACCGGCTGTCGAGCACGCGCTGCAGCGACTGCGTGTCGACCTGCACGATCACGGTCTTGCGCAGGATCGGCCGGTGGTTCGCGCCGAGCGCGATCAGCGTCGTCGTGCCGGCCTTCTTGCCGAATACGAACACGGTGCGCGGCGACGGCACCTGGATGTCGGCAACGGCCGGATCGGCGACGAACATCGCAATCGCGGGCTCCGGCAACGACAGCATTTCGCCCTTGCCGGTCGCGATCGACAGCGGCGCATCCGCGTCCTGCGTGCGCGCGCCTTGCGCGCACGCGATGCCCGGCATCACGACGCACGCGAAGCATCCCAGTGCGAACCAGCGAACCATGCGGACCATCCGTTTATTGTCCCGTCGAAGGCCGGCCCCCCGTGGCCGAGCCCGAACCGTCACTGCGGCGATCCCGCTTTCGGCAGTTGTGCCGCGGCGTCCGCGGTCACGTTTCCGCCCGGCAGTCCCGGCGGCAGCGGCGGCACACCCGCCGTGCCGATGCCGAAGCCACCCCCGCCGCCTCCGCCGTGCATGCCGTCGTCGATCGTCGAGCCGCGATAGATCACCACCGTATTGCCCTGCGCCGGCACGCGCGCGCCGCCGTCACGCGCGGCGGCCGCGCCGCGCGTCGCATCGCGGAACGCGCGCGACACGTCGCCCGCCCACACGGGCGGTGTGTCGGAGTCCGTATCGTCTCCCGTCGGCTGCATGCGATCGCGCGTCGCGAAGCTGCGCAGCGCAAGCGACAGCGCGCCGAGACGTGTCGCGACCAGCACGACCTGCGCGGTGCGCGGTGCGACTTCGAGCGTGACCGTGCGCGCGCGGACCGTCGCGTCGGTCGCGCTGGCCCCCGCCTTCGCGCGCTGAAAATCCGACCCGACCGCGAGCACTCGCGCGCGCCTCACCACCGTTTCCGCCTCGAACGCGCCAGGCGCGGCCGCCGAGCCGCCCACCTGCTGAGTAAGCAGCACGTCGACGTAATCGCCAGGCTGGATCAGGCCGGCATTGCCGGACACCTCGTCGACCGGCACCGAGATCGCGCGCATCCCGGGCTGGAGCGCGGCCGCGAGAAAATCCGGCGCGCCGGCCGGAATCACGCTCTCCGCGCGGATCGGCGTGCCCGCGGCGACGCGGTTGCGCAGCAGCGCGCCCTTCAGGTCCGCGCCCGGCTGCGACTCGACGAACGCACCGGGCGGAACCTGCGCGTGCGCGATCCGCTTCCACGCGAGATCGTTGTCGCGCAGCAGCAGCCCTTCCGGCAGATCGGCGGCCGCGACTCGCACGCGATCCTCCGCTGCTTCCGCAGGTGCCTTCGCCGTCGATGCGCTGACGTACAGTTCGCGCAGAATGAACGCCCCGATGCCCGCGGCGATGATGAGCGCGGCCATTCTCAGCGGTTTGGGCATGGCGATGTGCGTCCTCCGCTACATGATCGGTGCGGCCAGCAGGAACGGCGCCCACACGGCGACGGCGCCGCCCAGCGCGAGTGCGACGCCGTATGGCACGCTGGACATACTGGACATACTGGGCACGCCGCGCGTCGCAACGGCGCGTGCGGGCGCAACGCGCCGCTGCCGCGCGTGCACGGCGACCATCGCGATGCCCGTCGCAAGCCCTGCCGCGCCGACGATCGTCAGCACCGGAAACGCGAGCGCCGGGCCGGCCCACAGGAACACGGCCGCCGCGAGCTTGACGTCTCCGCCGCCCAGCCAGCCGACGTGACGGAACACGCCGAACACCAGCAGCATCGCCGCGCCCGTCGCGACGTGTGCGGTGACCGACGCCGGCCCGTCGCGCGCGAGCGTCGCCGCGACGAAATACATCAGCGCGAACGCCAGCACCGGACGATTGGACAGACGCCGGGCACGCAGATCCTGCACCGCGAGCGACACCAGCACGACCGTGGCGACCAATTGCACGAGATAGCGCATCGGCAGATGCCGCGCCCCAACGCGCCCCATGCGGAACCGTTCAACCGCTGCGATTCCGCGGATCGCCGGCAGCGCGCGGAGCGACGGGATCAGATCATCGCGCTTACCTTGTTGAGCAGCGCCGTAAAGATCGCCGGCAAGCCGCCGGTATTGCTGCTGAGTACCGAACCGACGACGCCCAGCGCGACGACGACGATACCCGCGAGGACCGAATATTCAAGCGCGCTGACACCCCGTTCGTCGCGCAGTAAGGACTTGGCGTATTGCAGCATGACAACCTCCGTCTGACGCGGTCGGATCGACCATTGGATGCAAAGACGTGGCATTGCTCCCGCGGCGGTCACTGTCGTTCGCCACTGCGCGACACATGCGGATAGCCATCAACGCGGCTGCTCGCATCCCCCGGGGTCACTGCGCTTGCTACTGTGCGCCGAACGGATCAACCGCGATTGCACGATCCGCCGGTGCCCTCTCAGTCGACGCCGGCAGGCACGATTGCCGGCGTCTTTTCTTCGATAAGGTATAGGAAATTTCAGACGCGAATTCAAATTATTTAGCGACGGAATGAATTTGCATGGTGGACGCGATTGCCCACGAATTCGCATCGATCGAATACCGGCGTGCGATCGCGCTTGTCTGTCGGCAGCGAAAGAATGTTAATTCGCACCATGCTCGCGCATCGCGTGATCCCGCTCTCGGGAACCGCGCGTGATTCAATTGCATTTCGCGGAACGGAACGGGAAATTATTCCTTTGCCGTTTCACCTTCCCGGCAAAAATGACAGTGCGCTCAGTCGCACATGTGATCCTAATGAATTGACCAGTTGGCGCACACATTTGCGACGCAATTCATCGCGGATTTCCGAGTCGCCGTTCAACCGTTTCGCGCGTCCATGCGACACGTCGGAATCAGATTTCCAATCCCCGAAGCGGTAAGCGGTAACAAACGAAATGAACGCATGGCGCAATCCGCGCGCCACACGTCATCGCTCGACTTCAGTCGAGCCACACGCCTTCGAACCGGTGCCCGCCCAGCGGCGAGAACGTGAGCCCGCGCACGCGCTTCGACACCGGCAGCGACACGATCGACGTCGCGATCGGCGTAAATGGCACCTGGTCCTTGAACACGACTTGCGCCTGCTCGTACAGCGCGGTGCGCTTCGCGACGTCGGTGTTCCCGCGCGCCTGATCGACGAGCCGCTCGAAATTCGCGTTGCACCACTTCGACAGGTTGCTGCCATGCACGGCGTCGCAGCCGAGCAGCGCGCCGAGCCAGTTGTCCGGGTCGCCGTTGTCGCCGGACCAGCCGTACAGGATCGCGTCGTGCTGCCCGTCGAGCTTCGAGCGCCGGTTGTACTCGCCCCATTCGTAGCTGACGATCTTCGCGCGCACGCCGATCTTCGCCCAGTCCTGCTGGATCAGCTGCGCCATCAGCTGCGCGTTCGGGTTGTACGGGCGCTGCACGGGCATCGCCCACAACGTCAGGTCGAATCCGTTCGGAAAGCCCGCGCGCGCGAGCAGCGCCTTCGCGGCCGCGAGATCGCGCGGCGCATCCTTCAGCCGCGGGTTATACGACCATTGCGCGGGCGGCATCGGGTTCGTCGCGATCTTCGCGTCGCCATTGAAGATCGTCTTGATGATCGCGTTCTTGTCGATCGCGATGTCGAGCGCACGCCGCACGTCGACGCGGTCGAGCGGCGCATGCTGCGTGTTGTACGCGACGAAGCCGACGTTGAAGCCCATCCCCGAGAACAGCGTCAGCTTCGGGTCGCGCCGCACCGTGTCGAGATCCGCCGGCCGCGGAAACACGGACATCTGGCATTCGCCGGACGACAGCTTCTGCAGGCGCGTCGCCGGATCCGGCGTGATCGCGAACACCAGATGCGCGAGCTTCACGTCGTCGGGCTTCCAGTAGTCGGGGTTCCCGTCGTAGCGGATCACCGCGTCCTTCTGGTACGCGCGCAGCAGGAACGGCCCCGTGCCGACCGGCAGCAGGTTGATGTCGGCCTCGCGATGATGTGCGGCGAGCTGCGCCGCATATTCCGCCGACAGGATCGACGCGAACGCCATCGCCAGATTGCGCACGAACACGACGTCGGGCGTCTTCAGCACGAAGCGCACGGTGTCGTCGTCGACCTTCTCGATCTGCTCGAGATTGCGGTCGAAGCCGAGGTCGCTGAAGTACGGGAAACTCGTCGGATACGCCTTGCGGAACGGATCTTCCCGATCGAGCATTCGCCGGAACGTGAATACGACGTCGTCGGCCTGGAACGGCCGGGTCGGCTTGAACCACGCAGTCGTCTGGAATTTCACGCCGCGCCGCAGATGGAACGTGTAGACGCGCTGGTCGGGCGACACGTCCCAGCTCGTCGCGAGCGCCGGCTCGAGGTCGAGCGTGCCGGGCTTGAACTCCACCAGTTCGTTGTAGATCGTATGCGTGCTCGCATCGAAATCGGTGCTCGTCGTGTGCTGCCCCGGATCGAAACCGGCCGGACTGCCTTCCGTGCAGAACACGAGCGTCTTGCCGGCGGGCACGGCGAACGCGTGCGACGCCGCGCCTGCGAACAGCAGCGACGCCGCCACGCAACGGATCATCGCAGCGGCGAATGGGTGCTTCGGTACACGATGCTTGACGGATGAAACGGCGGGAATCTTCATGTTGGCAACGGCGAAAGATGAGGAACGCGAATGAGGTCGCGTCATCTTCGCGTGCGTGGCGCGGATCGCTTACCAATTAATTCGCGATTGCTTATCGCGATGTGGCGGTGCATGCGGATGAAGATGCGGCGCTCGGCAGGCAAGATCGCGCGGCCGGTGGCAAAACCGCCGGAATCGGCGCAAGGTATCGGTTGCAGGCCGCCGACACCGGCGCCCCGGCCTGCGCCGCCGTCCGACGCGGCGGCCCGCGAACCGCCGACTCCAGGAGCGAACCCATGCCCAGCAGCCCTGACCCGAATACACGGCCCATGAAGATTCCGGGTCCCGATCACCCGATCACGGTCGAGCGTCAGACGTCGCGCATCGTGGTCACCGTCGCCGGCAAGATCGTCGCCGACACGCGCCACGCGCTGTCGCTGCGCGAAGCCGGCTATCCGGCCGTCCTCTATATCCCGCGCGAAGACGTCGACATGACGCTGCTCGAACGCACGGACCATACGACGTACTGCCCGTACAAGGGTGACTGCGCGTATTACTCGATCCCGTCCGGCGGCCCGCGCGCGGTCAACGCGGTCTGGACCTACGACCATCCGTATCCGTCCGTCGATTCGATTCGCGCGCACCTCGCGTTCTATCCGGACCGCGTCGATTCGATCGAGGAACGGCCCGCCAACGTGCATTGACCGCTTCTCGCTGATCCGGCGCGCGCCGCGGCATCGCGCGCGTCGCCAGCCGGACTGCAGCGCAAATGCTGCAGCCCGTTCGTCCCGCGACCGATTTGCATATATGCAATCGTTGGTTGGAACGCCACGCGCGCCGGACTATCGTCATGGATCTGGCGCGCGCCGGCGTGCTGCACCGATCGTCCGCACCCGGCCCGCGCAGCGCCTGCGCCGTCGAGCACGGCAGGCCCGCCCGCTTTCCACGCTTTCCACCCGCAGGACGCTTCGATGCCCACATGGAATCCCGACCTTGAAACCCCACTGGCAGACCCGCGCCGCCGCAAGCTGCTGCACGGCGCGGCCGCCGGAGTCGCCGCACTCGCGCTCGGCCCGCTCGCGGGCCGCGCTGCCCAAGCCGCCCAAGTAGAAGGCAGCGGCACGCGGCTGCGGATCGGCTTCCAGAAATACGGCAACTTCGTCGTGCTAAAGGCGCGCGGCACGCTGGAGAAGCGGCTCGCGAGCCAGGGCGTGTCGGTGCAATGGCTCGAGTTTCCCGCCGGGCCGCAACTGCTCGAAGGGCTGAATGCCGGCGCGATCGACGTCGGCACGGTCGGCGAGACGCCGCCGATCTTCGCGCAGGCCGCGGGCGTCGACTTCGTTTACATCGGCAACGAGCCGCCCGCGCCGCACGGCGAAGCGATCGTCGTGCTGCCCGATTCGCCGATCCGCTCGGTCGCGCAACTGCGCGGCAAGAAAGTCGCGCTCAACAAGGGATCGAACGTTCACTACCTGCTCGTGAAGGCGCTCCAGCATGCGGGCCTCGCGTACACCGACATCCAGCCGATCTACCTGACGCCCGCGGACGCGCGCGCCGCATTCGTGCAGCGCAACGTCGACGCGTGGGTGATCTGGGATCCGTATCTGGCGGCCGCGCAGCGGCAGCTCGATGCGCGCGTGATCGCGGACGGCGACGGCCTCGTGCGCAACACACAGTACTACCTCGCCGCGCGCAAATATGCGGCCGCGCAGCCGCAGGTGCTGCGTGCGCTGCTCGACGAAGTGGACACGGTCGACCGCTGGGGGCGCGACCACGTTCCGGACGTGGCGGCGCTGCTGTCGCCGGCCGTCGGCCTCGACACCGCGACGCTCGAGCTCGCGCTCAAGCGCACCGGTTATGGCGTGCAGCCGGTCACGGACGCAACGCTTGCGTATCAGCAGAACATCGCCGATACGTTCAGCACGCTGAAGCTGATACCGGCCAAGGTGACGGTGGCCAACGCGCGATAGTCTGCGCCCGGCGTGCGCATCACGCGACGCAGCGCGCATCCCTTTCGTTCTGCAGCATCATGCCTTGGCAGATGCACCCGGTGACGTCAATTCCGCGATGAATGCCTGCGTGGGCATCGCCCAGCCGAAGTGGTGGACGACCTCGCTCAGCACGTGCTGTTGCTGCGCGGCAGTGAATGCGGCGGTGGCATCGCTGAGCACGACAGGCTCGTAGCCAAGGTCGTGCGCCGCGCGAAGGGTCGACTCGATGCAGACATGGGTTGCGTAGCCTGCCAGGTACAGGCGGGTGATGCGCTGGCCACGCAGGTAGTTGTCCAGGTCGGAGGCCGCGAACGCGCTGGCACCCGCGCGGCCACTGATGACGAACTCGTCCGGGCGGGGAGCGAACGGCGGGTAGAACTGCCAGCCGCTGTCCTGTTTCCGCCATGTGCCTGCGTTGGGAATGGCACCGCGCAGGCCGAATCGTCGATGGCCGAGTTCGCGGTAGTCGGACGACAACTGCAACGTGGCATGGATGACCGGCATGCCGGCAACGCGCGCCGCCGCCAGCGCTTGTTGCGCCGCGACCTGCGAGCTGGCGAACTGACGCTCATCCTGGATCAGGCCGCGCAGCTTGCCTTGCGGAGCCAGCCATTCGTTGACGAACTCGATCATGACCAGCGCGGCCTTGCCGCTGCCAGGCTCGAGCGGCGGCGGACTATGCACGGCGGCTGCGTGATCCGTCGTGGACGGGCGTGACGGCGAAGCGGCCCCGGATGTCCCGGCGACGATGGACAACTGCGGGAACAGATTGGCGAACAGGCGTTTGGTGGATGGCAACATGTCGGATCCCTCGTGAATCGATACGGGATCGACTATAAGAGTGAATGAGGGGCACGATAAATCGATAAAATTCAGACTAATTGTGAATCCCGGGAATAAGAAGTGGATCCATTCAACGACATCAGTACCTTCGTCCGGGCCGCCGACGCGGGCAACTTCACGCGGGCCGCACGCGTGTTGCGGCTCAGCCCGTCGGCCGTCAGCAAATCCATTGCCAGACTGGAGGCGGAACTGGGTGTCAGGCTGTTTCACCGATCGCCACGGCAGATCACGCTGACCGGGGACGGGGAAGCGTTCTACGAGGTGTGCCGCCAGGGCATGACGGCGATCGAGGACGCACGCAGCAGGCTGGCCGGACAGGCACAACCTTGGCGTGGCAAGCTGCGGCTGTGCGTGCCGGTGAGCTTCGGCCAGTATGTGGTCGCGCCCGCGCTGAGTGACTGGCTCGGCGAGTATCCGGGCCTGGAGGTCGAACTGATGCTGACGGATCGGCATGTCGACATGACCGCCGAGCGCTTCGATCTGGCCGTGATGCTTGGCGAGGTGCCGGATTCGCGCCTGGTGGCTCGCCCGCTGCCGGCGCACCGATTCCTGACGGTTGCCGCACCCGGCTACCTGCAGCGGCATGGTACGCCACGCACGCCGGCGGACCTCGTGAATCATGTCTGCCTGCGCTACGTGATGGCCAACAGCGGGCAGTTTCGTGTCTGGACCTTCACCCGGGATGGGCGGCAGCTCAGCCATTACCCCGAAGGCCCGCTGGCGAGCGACCATGCGGCGGTGCTGCTGGCGCTGGCCGAAGGCGGACGCGGCATCGTGCAGGCACCGTGCTACGTGGTGACGCCGGCGCTGCAAGCGGGCCGCCTCGTGCCCGTTCTGACCGAGTTCGACAGCGTAGGCGCGCCATTGGCCGTGGTGTATGAGAAGGCGCGCCAAGCCTCGACACGCACCCGGCTTGCCGCGGAGTTCCTCCTGGGATTGGGCGATTGTCTCTGAGTGCCCGTCACCACGCGTGCCGATAGATCGCCAGCGCGTCCGCTTCCGTCACGTCGCGCGGGTTGTTCACGAGCAGGCGCGTCTGCAGCATCGCGTCGGCTGCCATCCTTGGCAGGTCGCCCTCGCCGATCCCGACCTCGCGCAGCGTGCGCGGAATGCCGGTCGCGACGACCAGCCGGTCGATCTCGTCGATCAGCGCGCGGGTTTTCGCTTCGTCGCTGCCGGTCGCGTCAGGCGCGACGATCGCCGCGAGTTCCGCATACAACGGCGCCGCGGCCGGCGCGTTGAAGCGCAGCACGTGCGGCAGCACGAGCGCGTTCGACAGGCCGTGCGGTACGTGGAAGATCCCGCCGACCGGATACGCGAGCGCATGCACGGCCGCGACCGGCGCGTTCGCGAACGCCTGCCCCGCGAACATCGCGCCCACCAGCATCGCTTCACGCGCGTGCCGGTCCCCGCCGTTCTCGCAGGCGTTCAGCAGATTGCGCGACAGCAGCGCCAGCGCCTTTTCCGCGAGCATGTCCGACACGGGATTCTTCAGGCGCGCGGACGTGTATGCCTCGATCGCGTGCACCATCGCGTCGATGCCGGTCGCCGCCGTCGCCGCGCGCGGCAGCCCGAGCGTCAGCTCGGCGTCGAGGATCGCGACGTCCGCGAGCAGATGCGGCGACACGACGCCCATCTTGCGTGCGTCGCCGACCGTCACGATCGACACGGCCGTCACTTCGGAGCCGGTGCCGGCCGTCGTCGGCATCTGCACGAGCGGCAGGCGCGCGCTCGTGACCTTGTCGACGCCGTACATGTCCGCGAGCGGCTGCTGCCCCGGCAAGAGCACCGCGATCAGCTTCGCGACGTCCATCGACGACCCGCCGCCGAGGCCGAGCACGATCTCGGCGGCAGCGTCGACCGCCCGCGCGGTCGCTTCGAGCACCACGTGTTCGGGTGGGTCCGCCACCACGTCGTCGATCACGGTCACCTGCCAGCCGTGCGCGGCGAGGCTCTCGAGCGCCGGCGCGAGCATGCCGCTGCGATGCAGGAACGCATCGGTGACGACACACAGCCGCGCGAGCGCCGGAAAGCGTTCGCGCAGCAGCGCGCCGAGCCTGCGCGCCGCGCCAAACTCCACGATCAGCGTCGGCACGGTGCGGAATTGAAACGGGTTCATCGAGCGTCTCCAGGGTAGGTCGCCGCGCGGGCGTCCGGCAGCGTCATGTGGCTGCTGGCGTCTCGGCAATCGCGGCAATCGGGCAGCGGCGTGATCGCTGCTCGTTCGCCCCGCCGAACATGCGGCGTTTCACGGCGGGCGTCAAGTGCTTGCGTGTCGGCGGCATGCCCGCACGGCCCGCGCGCGGACGCCGGTTCGGCGGCATGGGCAGCGTCCGCGGGCGCCGGCGGGGCGTTCCGTTAAAATGCCGCACTTTCCACCTTGTCCGGCCGCTCGCCATGCAATCCGCCTCCCCCGCCCAACCCGCCGCCCATGGCGCCGACGACGCCGAACTCGCGCACGACCTCGTCTACGGCCCCGACGACCGGCCCGCGCCGATGGTCGCGTTCGTCGCCGCGCTGCAGCACCTGCTGGCGATCATCGTGCCGATCGTCACGCCCGGCCTGCTGATCTGCCAGGCGCTCGGCGTGTCCAGCCGCGATACGACGCTGATCGTGTCGATGTCGCTGGTAATCTCCGGCATCGCCACCTTCGTCCAGTGCAAGCGCTTCGGCCCGCTGGGCGCCGGCCTGCTGATCGTGCAGGGCACGAGCTTCAACTTCGTCGGCCCGCTGATCGCCGGCGGCAGCCTGATGGTCAAGCAGGGCACGCCGGTCGAGACCGTGATGGCCGCGATCTTCGGCGTCGTGATTGCAGGCTCGTTCGTCGAGATGGGCGTGTCGCGCATCCTGCCGTTCGTGAAGCGCCTGATCACGCCGCTCGTCACCGGTGTCGTCGTGCTGCTGATCGGCCTCACGCTGATCAAGGTCGGCCTGATCAGCATGGGCGGCGGCTACGGCGCGATGGCCAAGGGCAGCTTCGCGAGCGCCGAGAACCTGACGCTGTCGGGCCTCGTGCTCGGCACCATCATCCTGCTGAACCGCGTGCCGATCGTGTGGGTGCGCAGCACCGCGCTCGTCATCGCGCTCGTGATCGGCTATCTCGCGGCCGCGTTCCTTGGCCGCCTCGACTTCACCGGCATGCACCAGGCCGCGCTGTTCCAGATCCCGACGCCGCTGCACTTCGGCATCGGCTTCTCGTGGTCGCTGTTCGTGCCGATGCTGATCATCTACCTCGTCACGTCGCTCGAAGCGATCGGCGACGTCACGGCCACCAGCAAGATCTCGAAGGAGCCCGTCGAGGGCCCGGTGTGGATGCAGCGGATCAAGGGCGGCGTGCTCGTGAACGGCGCGAACTCGCTGCTGGCCGGCGTGTTCAATACGTTCCCGAGCTCGGTGTTCGCGCAGAACAACGGCGTGATCCAGCTGACCGGCATCGCCAGCCGTCACGTCGGGCTCTGGATCGCGGGCATGCTCGTGGTGCTCGGCCTGTTCCCGGTGGTCGCCGGCGTGCTGCAGGCCGTGCCCGAGCCCGTGCTGGGCGGCGCCGCGATGGTGATGTTCGGCGCGGTGGCCGCATCCGGCATCAACATTCTCGCCGGCATCCGGCTGGACCGCCGCGCGCTGCTGATCATCGCCGTGTCGCTGGCGCTGGGCCTCGGCGTGTCGCAGGTGCCGGACATCCTGAACAGCCTGCCGCACGCGCTCAAGAACGTGCTGGAATCGGGTGTCGCCACGGGCGGCCTCTGCGCGCTGCTGATGAACTGGTTCCTGCCGGAACAGAAATGACGCGCTGACGGCGCTCTCCGTCGCTCAATGACCAAGACCGCTCTTCGCGATCTGCTGCTCGACGAACTGGGCGAACAGCACATGCATGCGTGTCGTCGGATGAAGATCGTCGGCAAACATGTACGTCTGGTCGGCATTGGCCGTCACGTAGGTCGGCGGCGAGCAAAGCAATGACGTCGCATGAGGCGTCTTTGCGGGGTCGCAGGCGACGGCGGTGTTCGACACGACGAAGCCGTTCGCCTGGAAGTTCGCGACGATCTGGTTCACCCAGGTATAGGAATCGATCTGGAGAACCTTGCCCTGGACGCCATTCGCCTGCAATGCAGCGTTCAGGTCGTTGTTGAACAACTGCGACAACTGGGTCAGGTTCGCTCCGCCATCGGGCGACGCAATGCCTTTGGGTGACAGTCCGACGTTCGGCACGTTGACCAACACGACATGCGTCGCGCCGTTCTGCACGATCTGCGCGACCACTTGAGCGAGTGCGGCTGCCGCGCCCTGCACGGTCGGAGCCGCGGCCGGCAGCGCGCCCGCGCGCAGCACATCGTTCGAACCGGCCCAGACCAGCACCAGCTGATTCGCGTTGAAGCTTCCGTGAGCCGACAGATAGCTCGACACCTGCTGGTTGACGGGCATTTCGATGTTGCCGATCACGTCGGTGAGAAAGTCGTACAGGTTTGCCGGCGTTGCGACCGTGGCACCGCCTTCTGCATAGCCGAGCCCGCCTTGCGCACTCAACTTGTGCGTCACGTCGATCGTAAACGCCGCCGTCAGCGTATCGCCGTAATACTGCGCGACGTTCTGAGTCCACACTTGCCCGGGATTGGTCGTGAAACGCCCGCCACCCACCACGCTCGCGATCGGCGCATAGGTCCCGACATCCGACAGGCTGTCGCCGAACGACACGACTTGCAGGTGAATGCCGCCCGGCGGCATCGCGGCACCGGCGCCACCACCCGATCCGCCTCCATCCCCGCCGCACGCGGCAAGCAGCACAAGCGCGATGGCAAGCATTGCGCCGCGCAACGTGTGATGGATTCCTTGCATGGCTCCTCCTCCGCCGCGCGGCCGGGTCATCGCGCTCGCGTGGCAGGGTTGATGGAGACGGTGTAGCTGCAGCCTGCGTCTTACAGGTTAGTCGATCTTATCGGGGTACGAAGAAGGCGCGCAGTCGCGCGCACGCGATCAGGCACGGCAAATCGGACTCCCCCCGACGTGATCCGCAGCATCGGCTCATCCGATGGTGTTCTTCGTGCGGCAATTATGAGTCTGGGACGGCAGGACAAAGCAGTGCTCTAGTCACCAGATATACTCGCTCCGTCATCTCGTTCGTGTTGAATGGCATGAGTGTCACGACTCGATGAATGTTCCCGCTTGCCGGTCCTACGTACCGCTGCTGCGGCGTCAAACAACTGCTCCGAAGCAATCCGTGCTGAGCTTGCCCTCGGCGCCAACTCGGTATCGAACTGTTGGACCAGCGAACCGGCAGATTTGATCGCCTCGTCGAAATGATGTCCGACTTCGTCAAATGGAAAATGGCTTAGCCTGTCGCCGATGCCGACGAGTTGACTACGCAACGATTCGAACGTATTCGGTACGGTGGGCAACTCGACCATCGGATGATGGGTGTCGATATTGACCGGTGCGACGCGTGGAAAAAAGTCGAGCGCGATGTAGCGCTTTTCGGTCAGTAAACTCCCGACGCGCAACTGACCGCGCAGCCCCTGCCTGACCATGTCGCGCAGCAGCCCCCTGCCCGCTGCGTTATCACCGTTACCCAACGCGCCGCTGTAGGCTGTGCCGAGTCGTGCGGGGTACAGGTTCATCGTGACGACTGTCTGCGAACGCTGACGCGCCATATCGAAATCGACCGCAATCGCCGTGATCTCGCCAATTTCGACACCGTGGAAGTCCACCGGCGCCCCCACGGACAGCCCCTCGGATGACGCCGCGAACCGCATAATTACGGATGCAGCAGGTCCATCATCCGCTTGCCGGAGCGCATCGATTCGGCTCGCAAACAACGTGATCGGCTTGGCATCCGGCACGCCACGGGCGCCTTCATCCGATGAGACTGGACTCTCGAATCCAATACCGCCGGACCAAAGCGCCGGCAGCGACGACACGTCCAGTTTGAACCCTTCCGAACCGAGTCGTGTGGCCATGCCGCTCGCATGCCACCAACGTGTGTTCGCCGTGACGTAACGGTCGAACGGTGCGGCAACCCAGGCGCTGATGTCGACGCCGTCGCCCCGCGCGGGCAGTGATGTGGCGAGCACGCTGCCGACTCGTATTTGCTTGAGGTAAACGGGCGAACCGACCCTCAACGAGCCCATTGAAGCAGCATGAAGAACGAATAGCGTACCGTTGGAGTCACGCGTTGCAGGAGGTGGAGTCTCGCGTCCGTCGAAGTCACGACATTGTTGGGGCGCGTTCCCTATGTCGACTCCAACGTACGGACCCGAAAATGCCGTATCGAGACGAGATACACCCGTCAGGTCGACGCTCGGGCGAACGATCCAGAATCTCGCGTCGCAACGGGTAAAGCGAGTCGCGGTGCTGACGAGCCGGAGTGTGGCAAGCACCTTCGTGCGGTCCGCGGAAATGTCCAGCGTGGTCAGCCGGCCAATCTCGACACCGCGGTAGCGCACGATTGTTTTGCCCGGCTCAAGACCTTCCGCATTGACGAAACGCACCGTCACCGCAGTTTCAGACGGTGACCCTATCGCGCTCAGCAGGACGACGAGCAGCGCTGCGAGGGGAGCACAACACGCCATCAGGAGCCAACGTGTGCCAACCACTATAGCTTCCCGGTGATTCTGAATGAGCAGTTTCCATCGCTCGTGCACCGCTTTCGATGTGCCGCACGCGATCATCGGGACAGGTCCTGGATGTCCGCCTGAAAGCCCAACACCAACGTCAGATAAAAGAGCGCAGCAAACACGCCTGCCATCGTGCCGAATATGTCCCGCGCAATCGCACCGCGCGTCATATGAGCGGGAATCCCGATTACCAGATACGCAACCAGGAACACGATTGACACCATGATCGGTGGTGGCGTGATCAGAACGAGATGGGCGATTGCGCGCATGTCTCTGCTCCACATCAGTTGTAGTCAGCTCAGCGACGCGCATGGTCGTCGACTCGCCGCTTCGCGTCGTGCGGCGCGTCGCTGGCGCCGAGCGGTCATTGCAATTGGCTGACGAGCGCGTCTGCCCCCTTGTCGATTCCTGTCCGGGCCGCGCTGAGCGAGCCGAATGCAGCGGGCAGATTCATCGCGTTTGGATATTGCTTTGTCACATATGCGGTCAGCAGTCGACCACTCGTGCTGTCGTAGACCTCGACCGCATAGGAGACCGAGCCGCTGAACGCCCCCTTGCCACCCCGGATTGCCTGCACGCCGTTATATAGATTGCCGGCGATGTCGAAGTGCATGGCTTGTCCGACCACCGCCGTCGTCTTCTCTGCACCCGTGAGCGTGAGCCGCACGCGCATCGCCGCAGGCGACGGCTGCGGTGCAATCTGGAAACGCTTCGCGAGTTTTTCGGTGAACGTCTTGCCCATGTAATCCGCAAGCGCCGTCTTGTCCTCGGCTTTCAAATCACCGAACTGATTGTCCGGGGCGGCGTAGATTACGACCGGGTCGACGATGACCTGCCGATATTTCGCCCAGTCCACCGGTGCTGCATACCGGTACGGCACCTTTGCGGCATCGCCGGTGTGGTTCTGCGCCAGCTGTGACGACGACGCAATGCCCGAATACGCAACGGGCCGTACCCCGGCGCACGCCGTCAGCGTGAGCACCGTGGCGCTCGAGACGAGAAAAGGAATGAATCGGGTCCTGAACATGTCGGATTCCTTGAGAAGGTACCTGGCGCCGCCAGCGATGAAATTTCGAGAGGTTTGACGTGGCCGAAGCGTAGCACCGCGCTTCTGATATGTAAACCGTCTACCCGGTTTGTTTTTCTTTGGTGACCGACAAGGTACAATTCGCGGTTTGCGGCCCGGGGCCTCGTCTGCGGGCTCGCACCGCCCTACTGCACCGCCACCGCGCGCGAGTGCGCGATGCCATCAAGACCAGTAAATGGACAACCAGACCCGTTCGGAAATTTCCCGCAAGAAGGCAATTGACGCCGCGCTCGCCATCCTGACGCGCGACGGCGTCGGTGGATTGACGTTTGACTCGCTCTCGCGCGAAAGCGGCATCAGCAAAGGCGGCTTGCTGCACCAGTTCCGCACCAAGCAAGGTGTGCTCAAAGCGTTGCTGGAATTCCAGCAGCAGCAATTCGAACAGTTTGCAAGCGACTATCTCGCGAACGAGGGTGCGTCGAAGGCCGAGCCCACGCTTTCCGCACATATCGCTATCTTCCGGGAAGCCATCACTCAGCCAAACTCGGTCGCACGAGCGGTGCTGGCAGCGATCATCGAAAGTCCGGAACTGCTGGAAGACAGGAAGGGAGCCGATGCAGACAAGCTGAAGGCGCTGGATAAAGAATCCGGCGATTTCGAACTCACGCTGCTGCGGTACTTCGCGGCGAGCGGCATCGCGTTCAACGTATTGCTTGGCTTGACGCCGCTGACCGCCGCCATGCGGAATCGTCTTTTCACGCGCCTGCTCGATGACGAAAGTTGGAAAGCACCGGCGGACAGGCGAAAGCCACGGTGACGGTGCTGCACGGCGCGTTGACGTTTCGGCGTTGAAACGTTTTTTGCTGTTCTCCGGCGTCCTGTTTTGGTTGACTCAAAGCGTTGATTGAGTTGGTCCGATTCATGCGTCGCCTGTCAGTCCGGCATTGACACCTCAACATGCCGGGATGCCAAATAAACCGACCAAAGAACGAAAACATTTGGCCGCTTCGCTCTCTGCGGTGGGCCCAGCGACACCGAGGTTGCTCATCGCCGTTGTTGAAGACAACGAAAGGCCCCGCCTATCATGGACCAATCGATTCAAGCCCGCATGCGCAGGCTCGCAGTTTTGCTCGTTGTCTGCAGCGTCGCACTACTTGGAAGTCCAGTGGCCTGGTCGCAATCTCAGCAAAAAACCAAGGTCTCTTTCGAAGTGCCCGGGAAGAACTCGAAGTACACGCAGCAACACACGTTGGACGTCGGCGACATGCCGGGACATGCGGTCCGGTTGTTCGAAATTTCAAGAACGTTTCCCGAGGACCCGCCCGTGTTTGCCGGCGTGCCCGTCAAAGACTACCTGACTCAAGGCAGAAGCGACACGGTAGGCGGCAATGGTCCGGTCGTCGCCTATTACATCTTCAGCATGGCGAATGGGGACAAGGTTTTTGGCAAGTACGAAGGCATCGCACAAGCACCGGCTAGCCAATCGCCCAACAAGAGAACCGTCGTGGGTAACCTCGTGCTCACGGGTGGGACCGGCAAGCTGCGTCAGATTCGCGGGACATTTCGCGTATTGACCGATGTCGACGTTTCGACCGGCTTGAATGACACCAAGTACGAAGGCGAGTACTGGATGGAAAAATAGTCATTGCCGGGATACCGCGACGGTCGGCGCACTGTGGTCGAGTCCGCGCTCTTCCTCGTGGCCGTCGACTTCGCAGGAGCCTCCTCGACCAGGACGAAAGTTTAGCGACGAGTATGGCGCGAAACGGGCGTGAGACTGTGCAGTTGCGGGACGCCTACTATCATTCAAACCCTCTATGCGCTTCTGTCTCGTCAATCAGTTGGCGGAACCACTGGTTGGCGAAGTCCATGTCGCTGTTTACATGCCAATACATGTGAAGTTGCACCGGCGGTAAGGAAAACGGCAAATCAAGCTGTGCCAGGGAGCGACTTGTATCGATTTGCCGAGCAAGTCGTGCGGGCATGGTGAGCAAGAGATCCGACTGCTGAACGATACGGCAGGCTGAATAATAGTTCTGGCAGCGAACTGCAATATTGCGTTGCAATCCGAGATTCAATAACGCGACATCTTCGAGAACCGTCCCTTGCGAACGAGTCGACACGGCCACGTGGTTCGCCTCAAGGTAGTTCTCCATTGTTATGCTCCGCGCGGCCCAACGATCCCTGCGAGCGAGAATACAGAAGGCATCTTCCAGTAAGGGGCGGTGCCGTACCGGCTCGCTGATCGGCAATGCCACGTCGATAACCAAATCCAGGTAGCCCGCTGCCAGGGTGCTCGCCATCCGTTTGCGATCCATCGGGCTGCTCGCGAGCGTGGCGAATGGAGCCTGTTCGCCCAACGCGCGTGTCAGAGCAGGCAGAAACAGCGGTTCGATCGCATCCGGCATGCCCAGTCGAAAGGTCTGCCGAGTTTCGGCCGGATTGAACTGCCCCCACTGCTGGAGCAGTTGATGCAGCTTGGCGACCTGCTCCAGCAATCCCGGCGCCATCCTGAGACAAGTCGCTGTCGGCTGCATAGTGCGCCCGTCTCTTACGAAGAGCTCGTCGTTCAGATGCTCTCGCAGACGGCCGAGCGCATGGCTGACAGCTGAAGGCGTCAGGGCCAAGCTTTGTGCTGCGCGACTCAGGTGTCGTTCCCGGTAAACGACTTCAAAGATCTTGAGCAGATTGAGATCCAGCTGCTGAATTCTTCTATGCTCCATAGTCGGAGCATCTGATCGCTCATCTCTCTGATCCGGCTTTCTTGAGCCCATGATTGCGTTGTTTGCTAATCAGACGTCAGTTCGAAGGAGAAGATGGATTGCTCGACAAGGCTGCTCAGGTACACGGTCCTGCCGTGTTGGCATACGCCGGTGACCATGGCGTACTCTCCGTCAGTCCACTGGCAATCGTGAACCACGCGGCCCTCAGCGTCAAAGGCCTTCGCCCAAGTCACTCGCTCTGGAGCGGGTTGCAGGACAGCAGGCAATCGAGCCGCGAGCTTCCGAATCGGAAGCGGCATTTTGTGCAGTTTATCGACAACAGGATTGCGGGGCGACGCCAGCGCCACCCACACCAAGCCGTCCGCGCTCATCGAGCAATTGTCGGGAAAGGCAGGGAGCTCCGCAAAGATCTCACTGCACCCGGCCTTCTGCCCCTTTAACCACAACTTGCGCAGCCGATAGGCCCCAGTCTCCGCGACCACAATCCAGGACTCGTCGGTTGCCAGCGCCAAGCCGTTGGCAAAATAGAGTCCCTCGATCAGTTGCTCGACATGGCCGGCCGGGTGGCGGCGAAACAGGCGGCCGGTGGGGATGTTCTCCACGATATCCTTGCGCCACTCGTGGACCGTGTATCTATCTGTAGAACTACTGAAATATATGGTTCCGTCTTCGGCCGCAACCACATTGCTGCAAAACGGGAGCGGCCGGCCGGCATATTGGCTCACCAATGTCTTCAGTTCTCCGGTGCGCGGGTTCAGTTCGAGCAGGCCTTTAGGGCTATCGCAAATGAGAATACGACCGTCCGGAAGTACCTCCAGCCCCAACGGACGCCCGCCGGTATCGGTCAATTGCTGCGTTTTTCCGCTTTGAGGATCGATCCGGAGAACCCGCCCATCGTTCACACCGGCGATTAGATAACCTTCACGGTCGACCACGACATCTTCCGGCGCCTGTCCCGGAATTGAAATCAGGCGCCTCTTGAATTGTGCTGCTTGCATGGGTCTCCTCCTACGTAATGACTATCAACGCTCGGGCTTATTGCGCGAAATCCAGGCCATGCACATGATTCCCGACACCGGAGCCTGACCGGCCTCGTCTTTGATCACGACCGGCACTTCGATTTTTCCCTCGGTTTGTCCGCGCAGAGACTCGCCCTGCTCGAACGTAAGCAAGGCCGTTGCGGACACGGCACCTCGAATGGGTTTGTGCAGATCGATCTCGAAGCGTCTCAGCACCACTATGGCATTCGTCGACAGATGCTGGGCCACCACCAGTCCAGCCGCATATTCCGCCGGCAACGTCATTGCAACCGCGTGGACTCCGCGGATGTGGTTGCGCACGCGCGCGCGATTTGCCAACGTCAAGGTCACGCTGTAAGGCCCGATCTTTTCCGCCTTGACGCCCACCGTGCGATAAAAGCGCGAGAAACGTCCGAATACGAAATTGAACAAGGGCAACCGAAGCGCACGCGGCATCCGGTTCAGTGCGGCAAGGACAGCGTTGATCCGATTCCGCGGAGCATTCTCGAGTAGTGTGATCGCCATGATCTCAGCTCAGTTTGACGACCCAGGACAGCGGCAACCGCTTCATCAGAAAGCCGAGCGGCGCCCAAGGCCACCGCGGCACGAACGCTGTATTCGGTTCCTTTTCGATAGCGGCGGTGAGCAGCCGACAGCCCTTGGCGGCATCGATGATGAAGGGTGTCTTGCCGGGCGAGGTGTTCTCATTCAGTTCCGTGCGGATGTAGCCCGGATAGATTGTGCTGACCTTGATGGCGCGCTTGCGAAGTACGTCGGCACGAATGCCTTCCGCCATTGCGGCGACACCGACCTTGCTGGCAGAGTAGGCCGTCATGCTGCCGCGCAGGCCGCGCATCGCGCTCATCGAAGAGATGACAACCAGATGGCCGGAATTCTGCGCCCGAAAGCTTTCCATGGCCGCCTCGCTTTGTGCAAGCGCCGCGAGGAAATTCGTTTCAACCGTCCGTTTGTTCTCGCTGAAGTTACCCCTGCCTACGGGCGCACCGGAGCCAACGCCAGCGTTCACGATGATCCGGTCGATGGAACCCATATCGATTGCAAACGCCCGGAAGACTTCGAACACCTGGTCATGATTTGTGACATCCAGTTCGCGGATCCATACCTTGACGTTTGGTGCGGTCTTCTGCAGTTCCTGCTTGAGTTCCTTCAGTCGATCGAGGCGTCTCGCGCAAAGTGCGAGGTTGCAGTTGCGTTTTGCAAACTCCCGCGCCATGCCGGCGCCAAGTCCCGAACTGGCGCCTGTGATAAGAATGTTCCTGCGCATGATGATTCACTCAATGATGTCGATACCTACAGGACTTTCCGGCAGTTGCCGTACCGCAGATCAGCGATCGGTCAGCAAGCCTGCGTCGTCGCCTTCGAAATGCGTATGGCTATTCAGGGAGGCCGGACGAATGCCTCTTTGACCAACGATCGGCTTGGTGATGCCGCAGTTCGTCAGCCCTACCCGAATGCCGATGCGGGATAACATCTCGCCTGACACCTGACAGCATGCCAGGCAGATGCGTCGGTTGCCGCCGAGTGGAACGCGCCAGAAAATCGTCGCCCCCCTCTACCCAGTAAGCCAAGGTATTGCCGAGGTCCATCAGGGGATCGCCGAGCGTCGCCAACTCCCAGTCCAGCACGCCGATCACCCGCGTTGGCTCGCGCGGGTCGAGCACCACGTTGTCGAAACGGAAATCGTTGTGGGTGATACAAATCCGCTCGTGCGACGGCAAGTTGGACAGGAGCCAATCCATGATCCCGTCGCCGCTGGGAACGTTCCACGTGCGCGCGTCACGATAACGCTTGCTCCAACCCTCGATCTGACGGAGCGTATACCCGCTTCCGGCACCGATGGCCTCCAGACCAGCCGCCTTGTAGTCGACCTTGTGCAGAGAGATCAGCGTGTCCAGTACGGCGAGACACAAGCTTCGGACATGAGGCGCGGAGAGTTGCAGCCCCCGGGGCAGGTTTTTGCGCGGGATGATGCCGTTCAGGCGCTCCATCACGTAGAACTGCGCGCCGACAACCGATTCGTCGGAGCAATAGGCGCG
The DNA here is from genome assembly GCF_017104785.1 of Burkholderia sp. Ac-20353. Classification (NCBI taxonomy): domain Bacteria; kingdom Pseudomonadati; phylum Pseudomonadota; class Betaproteobacteria; order Burkholderiales; family Burkholderiaceae; genus Burkholderia; species Burkholderia sp. Ac-20353. The sequence goes on from NZ_JAAGPL010000067.1 coordinate 23,668, forward strand.
CATTTCGGGCACAAACCGGAATGCCGGTTTCAACGCATGCTGAAGACGATACTCGCGGCCCATGTCGTGCGCCGATTTCGCTTTGGTGCCGGCGGGAGGGCGCCTCAGGATAAGGTCGTCATTGTCGTACTTGAGGCGATAGGTCCAGTTCGATGCACCGCCGGAATATTGGGTAATTTCCGGCCGTCCTTGTAAATCGGGCAGTTTTAGCTTGAGCCAGGCGTCGATCGCACTGCCGTCCAGCTCCTCTCCGGCCCGTACCGCGCCAGCATGGTCCAATACTGCAACCACATTCATGCTGCTACCTCTTTCCGTTGTTGCATCCGCGCTTCGATTTTTGCCACCTGTCGGCCGATCAAACGCAGATACCATGCATACGGCAAGTACCGCTTCATGCGCCAAGCCTTCAGCGAGTCCGCGTGGGTCAGGATGTGCGTGTCGCCGCGAGCCACTCCATTGGCGATTTTCCTCGCGATTTCTTCCGGGCCCACACGCGCCCTCTCCACCAGCCGTTTCGTGAACCGCTCGGACTCCGCATCGCTCGCACGCATATGCTTGGCCAGATCGGTGCGGAAGAACGCCGGACACGCGACCGAGACGTAAATGTTGTCGCGTGCCAGCTCGAGCTGCAAAGTTTCGGACAACGCCACTACGGCCGCCTTCGTGGCATTGTAGGCAGCTGCCTTGGGCAAATGAAGCAGGCCGGCCATGGACGCCACGTTGACGATCTTGCCGCTCCCCTGCGCACGCAGCATGGGGGTGAAAACCTTGCAGCCGCGTACAACGCCAAGCAAGTTGATGTCCACCACCCACTGCCAATCGTCGAGGGAAACGTCTGCGATCGGTCCCATTTGAGCAACGCCGGCGTTGTTGTACAACACATCGACGCCGCCCCAGTTGGCTCGCAGCCAGTCGGCTGCGCGCTGCAGATCCGCTTCTTCACGCACGTTACACGGCAGGTAGTGGGACCGCACGCCCATCCGGACGAGATCCTTGACGAGCGCTTGCCCGCGATCATCATCGATGTCGCCGATCAAAACGCTCGCGCCTGCGCGGGCATAGTGAAGCGCCAGCTCGCGACCGAGTCCGGACGCCCCCCCGGTTATGAATACGCGTTGCGGTTTCATGCCAGCTCCGCCTCTCGTCGCTTGTATTTGGCCAATTCACGACGGGCGACCATCGCACGATGTACCTCATCCGGCCCGTCGGCCAGACGCAGTGCACGCGCCATCAGAAACAGATTGGTCAACGAGACATCGTGAGACATGCCTGCGCCACCGTGAATCTGGATAGCCTGATCGACCACGCTTTGCAGCACGTTGGGTGCCACCACCTTGATGGCGGAAATCTCGGTCATTGATTCCTTGACCCCGTGATGGTCAATTTTCCACGCCGCGTATAAGGTCAACAGTCGGGCCTGATCGATCGCCATACGTGCATTCGCGATCCGCTCCAGATTGCCACCCAGCTTGATGAGCGGTTTGCCAAAAGCCTCGCGTCGACTGGCTCGGGAGATGGTCAGCTCCAGCGCGCGCTCGGCGGCACCAATCGCGCGCATCGAATGATGAATGCGTCCCGGGCCCAGCCGACCCTGGGCGATGAGAAAACCCTTGCCCAGACCGAGGATCACGTTCTTCCTTGGCACACGCACATTGCTGAACTCCACCTCGCCATGGCCGTACGGTGGGTCGTATTCGCCGAAGGTCGGCAACATGCGCGTGATGCGGACGCCTGGCGTATCGAGCGGCACCAGCACCATGCTATGTCGGCTGTGCGGCTCCGCATCGGGGTTGGAAACCCCCATGAAGATGGCCAGCCTGGCGTTCGGGTGCCCGATGCCGGTGGACCACCACTTCTTGCCGTCCAGCACGAGTTCGTCGCCGTCCTCTCGAATCGTCGCGGCAATATTTGTGGCGTCGGACGAGGCCACATCCGGTTCCGTCATGCAAAAGACCGAGCGAATTTCCCCGGCCAGCAACAGCTTGAGCCACTGCTCCTTTTGCTCCGCACTACCGAAGTGATGCAGAACCTCCACGTTGCCGGTATCGGGGGCATTGCAATTGAAGACCTCGGCGGAAAACTCGTAGCGCCCGGTCAGCTCTGCCAACGGCGCGTACTCGAGGGTGGTCAGTCCGCTCTCGGACGGCAGGAACAAATTCCAGAGGCCGGCTTCGCGCGCTTTCGCCTTGAGCGTTTCGATCACGGGCGGGACACGCCACCGGGACCAGTCGGCATCCGGATTCAGGCAACGATTTTCTTTGCGGTAGGAATCTTCGATCGGCACGATGTGCGTGTCGATGAACTGGCGCATGCGCTCGATATACTCAACTGCCTTGGGACTCGGAGAGAAATCCATTTCAATACCCTTGATTATTGATAGTCGCGCAGTTCCCTGCGGAGAACCTTGCCGACAGGCGACTTCGGCAACGAATCGACGAATGCGATCTGCTGTGGGCGTTTGTAGTTGGTAAGGTTCCGGGCGCAATGCGCGCGGACCTGCTCATCCGACAGTTGCGGATCCTTCCTGACGATAAACAGCTTCACCATTTCGCCGGAACTCTCACTCGGCATGCCTACTGCTGCAGCCTCCAGTACGCCCGACAAGGAAACGGCGACTTCTTCAATTTCCGCCGGGTAAACGTTGAAACCGGAAACCAGGATCATGTCCTTCTTACGATCCACAATACGCACGTAACCACGCGCGTCTATCACGCCTACGTCTCCGGTTCTGAGAAAGCCATCGCGGCCGAGCACCAGTTCCGTTTCATCGGGGCGCTGCCAATACCCGGCCATGACCTGGGGACCCGAGATATAGATTTCACCGACGTCACCAGGAGGCAACGCATTGCCTGCGTCGTCGCGGATCGAAACAGTCACGGATGGCAAAGGCAAACCGATGCTGCCGTTGAATTCGTTGCGATGTGTCGGGTTGCAAGTTCCCGCACCGGTGGTTTCCGTCATGCCCCAGCCTTCGAGAATCCAGCGGCCAGTCAATTGATGCCAGCGTTCTGCTACTGCCTGCTGAGTGGCCGTGCCGCCTGCCACGAAAACCCGACAATGCGAGTAATCCACCTGTCGGCTGGCGGGATGATTGAGCAAGGCGTTGTAGAGCGTATTCAACCCGCACATGAGGTGAAAGCGCTGCGCCTTCATCGTCTTGACGAGACCTGCTATATCGCGCGGATTGGGAATCAACGTGCTGCACGCCCCGACGCCGAACCCCACCATCAGCACGTAGATCGTGAATATGTGATACAGCGGCAGCGGAAGCAGCATCGCGGGGTGAGCGACGGCCGGTTCGTCCTGCAACGCGACGTTCAGCCACGTACCTGCGATGGTCGCCGCAGCAAGCAGGTTTCGATGGAGCAGCATTGCGCCCTTCGCCACACCTGTGGTGCCGCCTGTGTACTGCAACATGGCCAGATCGCTCTGATGCAGTACGACCTCGCGTAACGGCAGCGACCGGCCTCTTGCAACGGCCTTGCCGAACGCGTGATGACCAGGTAAGGACCAACGCGGCACAGTCTTGCGCACGCGTCGCATCGCGAAGTTGATCGCGCCTCCCTTCAACACGCCATACAGGTCACCCATCGAGGCGACGATAACGTGTTTGACCTGAACTTCGTCACGCACCTGCTGCAAGGTGCTGGCGAACTGCTCAAGGACGATGATGGCTTCCGCACCGCTGTCGTTAAGTTGGTGCGCGAGTTCGCGAGCCGTGTACAGCGGATTGACGTTCACCACCACGTAACCGGCGCGCAAAACGCCGAACATGCTGACCACGTTCTGGATGCTGCTTGGCAGCATGATCGCCACCCGTGCGCCCTTATCCAGTCCCAGGTGCTGCAGCCATGCCGCAAATGCGCGCGTGTAGACATTCAGCTCGCGATAGGTGAACGTCTTTCCCAAGCATTGAATTGCAGGACGCGTGGCAAATCGGCGCGCCGCGTCGTCAAAGTAGCTGCAGATCGACGACTGGCCGTCCAATTCGATTGCCCGGGGCACCTGCCGCGGATAGCTGTCAAACCAGCTTTCTCGACGGAGCGATTCGTCTTCTTCCGAGCGCCGCTGTGTGTATTGGTATTCCATGTCTCCCCGCCTCACGTCTAGTGACATGTGCATGCTAAGGCGGACGAGCCAATGAATGAACTGAAGTTTTTTACGCCAACAGGATGAACGCAATTCATACAATGCGGATCATGGCCTGGCGGATTTGTCGCTGGATGAATACGCGTTGACCATGCGTGGCGTCGGATGGCGTCAGGAATGGACGCACACGCACGCCCCCGCATACGTGTTCATTTCAAGGTCGCAAGGGCGTCGGTTGCGGCTCGAATCAGATGGTCGACATCAACCAGTCTCTGAAAGTGCTTGCGGGCGCAGAAAAAGGTCGGTACTTGGCATGGACGAGATAATCGAATCGGCCGGTCTCGTAGAAGAAATCACCCAACTTCCTCAGCGCACCCGATTCGATCGCTTGCCGCGCCATGAAATCCCATCCGAGCGTCACGCCAAGTCCTTCCAGTGCTGCATTGAAAGACAGTGTGACCTGATTGAACGTAATCGCGTTTCGGGGAATCTGATACCGCACGTTGAAGTGATCGAACCAATCCTGCCAGTCGAGGCAATTCCACTGACTGGAGTCAAGCTGTATCAGCGGCAACGTGATCAGGTCTTCGGGTGTGACAGGAGACGCAACGTCCAGGTCGGGGCGACAGATCGGATACACGACTTCGGGGAACAGCGGTGCGCCCTCAAGTGTCGGCCAGTCGCAGTCGCCATAAAGAATGCCGAAGTCGCTTTCGCTACAACTGCGCTCGTTGATGGTGTTCGTCGAAATGACATTGACGGTTATCTGTCGACACGGGCACGACGCTGACTGACCTACAGTTCTTAACCTCTCTTCAAAAAGCAGGTTGCCGTAGCAGTCGCGAGCAGCTTTCCATCGGACGACTTCAACGTGCCCTCCGAGGTCGCGATGTTTCGCGAGGTGTGGACCGAGCGAGCCTCGGCCACCACATCCTGATCAAGCGGCACGGGACGCAACATCTTCACTTGAAGGTCGATCGTGCCGTATCCGACACCGGCCTCCAGCTGCGAATGGACAGCACAGCCCGTCGCGGAGTCGAGTACGGTTGCAGCGAAGCCGCCGTGAACGCCGCCCAGAGGGTTGAGATGCTGTTTTCCTGCGCGGGCCGAGAGCTTCACGTACCCGGGGTCGACTTGCAGAAACGTCATGGGCACGGTCTCTGCCATCGGCGAGCGCGGCAGGTCGCCGGTCACGACTGCGCGCAGCAGTTCAAGACCGCTCATTTCAATTGGGTTCATTTCTACCTCTTGCGCTTTCTCAAGCGAGTACCGACCGGAAGACGACTTCCGTGAACTCGTACAACGGCGCGTCGCTCTTCTCCGCGCGCATCCGCAACAGCGCGCCTTCCCAGCTGTTCAAAATGAATTGGGCGAGCAACGGTGCGGGCAGTCGGGTGCCAATGGCCCCCGTCGCCTGAGCTTCGGCAATGCAATCCTCGAAGAGCGCGGCCCACGTCTTGAAGTGCGTCGCGAGCCGCTCACGAATCACCGTGCTGTGATCCGCGACTTCGAGACTGAGGTTTCCCATCAGGCAACCTCGGAGATAACCGCCCGCCCGATAGCCGCGAATCCGTTCGTCGAAATACGTATGCAACCGCACCAGGGGCGGGATGCTCTCGTTGGTCAGGAGCGCGCGTAGTTCGCCGAGGCCCCGCTCGAAATAGGCGTCGACCACTTCTTTCCCGAAGTCTTCCTTGCTCTCGAAGTGGTTATAGAAAGACCCCTTGGGCACTTCGGCCGCGTCGACGATTTCCTTCACGCCCGTCGCGGCATAGCCGGAGTCGTGCAGCAGGCGAAGCCCTGCTCGAAGCAGGTCGCTGCGCGTATGAGGATTGGGCCTGGGGCCGCGGCGAGCCGCCGTCGTCTTCGATTCCATCGATGTAGATTCCAACAAATATAAATGACCGGTCGTCTCCAATTCTAGCGACATCGAGTCGGCTGTCAAGTGAATTGACTCGCATCTGCCGCCGGCACCTTACGTCCGTACGCTTGCCAATCCGGCGAAACGCCCTCATGAAACTGTTTCTAGGTAGGGAATCGAGCGTATGCACGGCGACGCTGACAGCACCGAGCCGAATTCGCCGTTGCTTCGAGTCGCCCCGCTGTTGACTAATTCAAGACGACCGGTCACACTATATTTACCAAATGAGTCTGGATGCGTCATGACTGCTCCGGCCCCGAAATTCTCGAACCGGGTTCTCGCCACCTGTTGCCGCACCCACGTGCAAAGGATCTTCTGATGTCCTCGTCATCGCTCTTCACACCGCTCGATGTCGGTCGCTATAAGCTCGCCCATCGTGTCGTCATGCCTCCGCTGACGCGCATGCGCGCCGGCGTCGGGACCGTTCCGAATCACCTCGCCCCTGAGTACTACGGTCAACGTGCCACCGAAGGCGGCCTGATCATTGCCGAAGCCACACAAGTCACCGCCTCTGGGCAGGGTTATCCGGCGACCCCTGGCATCCATTCCCAGGAGCAGGTGGACGGATGGCGGAAAGTGACCGAAGCCGTACACGCGAAGGGAGGAATCATCTTCCTGCAGCTGTGGCATACCGGCCGATCGTCGCATTCGAGCTTCCAGCCGAATGGTGAACTTCCCGTCGCGCCGTCGGCGATCGCGATCACCGGCCAGACCGCACTGACGCCGGAGTGGAAGCCGGTGCCTTACGAGACGCCGCGAGCACTGGAACTGGACGAGATTCCCGGGATCATCGACGTCTATCGTGAAGGCGCACGTAACGCCATGGCCGCCGGATTCGATGGCGTCGAAATTCACGGCGCGAATGGCTATCTGCTGCAACAGTTCCTCGACGACTGCTCGAACAAGCGCACCGACATTTACGGCGGTTCGATCGAGAATCGCGCCCGCCTGCTCCTCGAGGTGACGCAAGCGCTGATCGAAATCTGGGGTGCCGACCGTGTCGGCGTCCGTCTGTCGCCGTTCGGCACCTATAACGATGTCGGTGATTCGGACCCGATCGGCCTTTACGGCCATGTGCTGACGCGCCTGAGCGAACTCGGCATCGCCTACGTCAGCCTGATCGAGGCGCGCACGAGCTCCGGCATGGAAATCGAAACCCCGCAGGAAGTCAGCCAGCTTCGCCCGTTCTGGCCGGGAACCCTGATCCTCGCCGGCGGGTTCACGGCAGAGTCGGCAGACGAGGCCATCCGATCGGGGCAGGCCGACGCCGTGGCATTCGGCCGGCAGTTCATCGCCAACCCCGACCTGCCGGCCCGGCTCAAGCTGGATGCGCCGCTCAACCACCACGACCGCGCGACTTTCTATGGCGGCGGCGCAGTTGGCTATACCGATTACCCCGCGCTGGAGACGGCGGGCCATACGGAGTGACGTCGAGGCTCACGGGGTCATTGGCGTCGTGAGCCTCCCGGCCATTCAACCAACCGAAGTGCAAATCTTTAAGGGACATTGAATATGAAAGTCGTCGTTCTCGCCGCCACCGGCCAGGTTGGCCGCACGGTCCTCAGCGAATTGATCAGCCGCGGTCATCAAGTCACCGCGGTCGCGCGCACTCCGGACAAGCTTCCCAACAGCATCCATACCGTGCGCGACGATCTGAGCAGCGCGGACCGAATCGCGGAGATCATCGCCGGGGCGGATGCAGTCGTCAGCGCCTTCGGGCCGCCGAAGGAGGACGCACGTTTCTTCAGCGACGTGAGTTACACGGATCAACTGCCCGAGGTGATCGAGCGGGCGATCAACGCTGTCCGCAAGGCTGGTGCCCCCCGCCTCATCATGGCCGGCGGATGCGGCTCGCTGTGGTTTTCGCCGGGCGTGACGGTGCTGGAATCGGGTCACTGGCCCGAAAAGCTGATCCCGATCGCGACTTCTCACGTGAAGGCATTCGCAGCGTTGCGGGCGTCGGATATCAACTGGACGTATTTCAGCCCGCCCATGCAGATCGAGCCGGGCGTGCGCACGGGCAAATTCCGCCTCGGCGGCGACGACCTCATCAAGGACGAACAAGGCAGAAGCTGGGTCTCCTTCGAGGACTACGCAATTGCGTTGGTCGATGAACTGGAGAAACCGGCTCACGAGCGCGCGCGCTTCACGATCGGCTACTAAAGCGTCTGCATCGGGTGTCGAGTTCGGCACCCGATGCCTTGACCCGAAGTGGGGCACATACTCATTCTGACTAGTTCGTGACCTCCCTATCGGAACCGGCGTGTATGGAGAGAGTTTTATGATTGTTCAGTTCGTCTTAGACTACCGAAGCATCTACTCATATCTGGCCAATACGCAGATGAGAACACTGGGCGTCCCTGTCGACTACCAGGTCGTCGACATCGTTGCGATCATGCGAGAAGTCAATAACCAGCCTTCTCCCTTGTGCCCTCCGAAGATGCGGTACGCACACGTCGACGCAATGCGTTGGGCCCAGCGCTATAACGTACCCTTGCGCCCCAACACATCGCTGCTGAATGCGATCCAGCAGAAAGTGCCAAGCAACGCGCTCTTGTCGCGCGTCGGGCTTGCCGCGCAGCACATCGGGCGCTTTCAGGAAGTCAACGATGCGCTGTTCGACGCTGTATGGGCAGGAACAGACGATCTCGCAACGGAAGGCGGACGCAAGGCATTCGTGACGAGCCGCGGGCTCCCTGCGGAGATATGGGACATCGCTGACTCGCACGAAATCGCGTCGCAGTTGGCCACGAACAACGAACGCGCCATTGCAAACGGTGTTTTCGGCGCCCCGACCTTCTTCGTTGGCGAGGAAATCTTCTTCGGCAACGACCGATTGGTCTTCGTAAAAGAGACCCTGGATCGCATTATGGAGAGGATAGCGAAATGAGCAAAAAACGCCTATTGATTACTGGTGTCGGCCCCGGAACCGGGAGTGCTATCGTCCGGCGCTTCGTCGAGGGTGGTTATGACGTTGCGATGATCGCTCGAAACGAAGAGCGGCTGAGGAAGATCGAGTCCGAGGTGGCTGGCACAAAGGGCTTCCCCGTCGACGTAATCGACACGCCACGTTTCCAGAGCACGCTCGACGAAATCGTTTCCGAATTTGGCGCGCCGGATGTAGTAGTTCACAACGCCGTCGGCGGAGCGTTCGGAAATTTCATGCAGATCGATCCAGCGATCGTCGAAAGGAATTTCAGGATCAACGTCATGGCGTTTCTTCACCTGGCGCGACATGTGGCACCCGCCATGATCCAGGCCGGCTCAGGTACCATCGTTGCAACAGGCAATACTTCCGCCCTCAGAGGCAAGAGCAACTTCGCCGGCTTCGCGCCCACGAAAGCGGCCCAGCGCATTCTTGCAGAGTCAATCGCAAGGGAGCTCGGCCCACAAGGGATCCACGTTGCATACGTACTGATCGACGCCGTGATCGACGTGGAATGGACCCGTTCGGCCCGTCCCGACGCGTCGGACGATTTCTTCATTCAACCAGCCGACATTGCCAATGAGGTGTGGCATGTCGCGCATCAGCCAAAGAGTGCGTGGTCATTTAACGTCGAGCTCAGACCGTTTAGGGAGATTTGGTGAACCCTCTTGTCAGAGCGTTCTTTTTCTCGATCCTATTGAACGAGATCGTCAGTACGCCCATATTCCTGGAAATCAATATGTCTTTCATCGGAGGTATTTACCGCCGCCCGTAGCTTTTTCGTGGCGGCAGCCCAGTGAAAAGGCACCTGAACGACTGCGCGGCGCGCAGGTGCGCGGGTCAGGAAAAGCGCCGCGATTGCGCGCAGACCGCCGACGTCAATCGAACGCGCCGGTCGGGCTGCGACGGGTCAGCAGCACGCGGCGGCTGCCCAACTCCTCCAGTTCCTCGGCGGACAGGCCGCGCTCTGACAGCACCTCGGAATTGCACTCTCCCTGGAAATAAGGCAAACCCGGCGCAGGCAGATCCGAACGGCTGAAACGCCAAGGCGGTCCCGGCATCCGCAACTTGCCGCCTTCGCGGTCGTCGACCTCTACGATCGCGCCCCATTCTTTGGCCCACTCCGAAGACGCGATGTCGTCGATGCTGCGAACAACGCCAATCGCCAAGCCCGCCTCGCTCACCTGTGCCTGGAGTTGATCGAGATCCGAGAAAGTCAGCACCCAGGACCGCACTTCGTCCATCAAGCTGGCGAGATTCTCGCGCCGCAGTGCGGCCGACGCGTAGCGAGGATCCTTCAACAGATCGAATCGCCTCATCACCGTGCAGTACCTGACAAAAATCGGCGAGAAGATCGGGCTCCCTGCGATGGTAATTCGCCGCCCGTCCGGAAGCTCAATGATCGGCGACTCGTTGGCGCTCAGCGCATAGGGCTCATCGTCGACGTCCAACCCCGAAAGGAGCGCGCCGGCACGCTCGTTGACCGAGAGCATCGTCGCTGCCATGGAGACATCGACGTGCTGCCCTTCACCAGTGTGCGAGCGGTGATGGAGCGCAGCCAGAACAGCGATGCCCCCCTGCAGCCCCGTGTAGACGTCGGCGTGGCTGCAAGCATCATTGTGCAGCTGCGTCATTGCGCCCGCGTAGTGCTGCTCGAGGATATGCGTCAGACCTGACTCGGCGTGAACCGTAGGTGCAAACGCCGGACGGTTTCGCCACGGGCCAGTTTGCCCATAACCAGTGATCGACACGTAGACCACTGACGGGTTGAATTTGATCACGTCCTCGTAAGCAAATCCGAAACGCGCCAGCGTGCCGGGGCGGAAGTTCTCGACGATAACATCGGCATCGCTGCATAGCTCGCGGACGATCTTGCGAGCCTCCGGCCAGTTGAGGTCGAGGCTCACGTTGCGCTTGCCCGCATTTTGCTGCGCGTAGTAAAGCGACATGGTGCCGACGTGCGGCACACCAGCGCGACCGAGGTCGCCCGATGGCGGCTCGATCTTTGTGATATCAGCGCCGAGATCCCGAAGGGCTTTGGTACAGCCGGGGCCGGCGAGGACGCGAGTGAAGTCGATGACCTTCAGACCCGCGAGCGGTGCGCCACTCATGATCAGTTTCCTTCGAAAGAGGCAGTGCCCGGCCCGGTTGCAGCAAAGGCCGCGAGCCCGCGTACGCGATCCTGGCTGGCCCACATGTCATCGTTGGTCCGCGCCTGCTGCGCGTCCGCGGCGCGGACGCCGCCACGCGCGGCGAGGTTGGCCAGGCGTTTGATGCCACCCAGCGCCACGGTGGCGCCAGCAGCCAGCTGGCGCGCCCACGACAACGATGCATTGCCCAGTTCGCTTTCCTCGACGACGAGGTTGATCACGCCCCAGCGCTCAAGCGTGCGCGGATCGTGGCGGCGCGCGAACATCGCAATCTCCTTGCCGCGTGCGGCGCCGGCACGCTGCACGACACGTTGCACTCCGCCAAGCAGCGGCAGCAGGCCGAGCGTCGCTTCGGCCAGGCCGAATGACGCGGTATCGGCAGCGACGATCATGTCGCAGAGCAACGCGAGTTCGAAGCCACCACCGATTGCCGCCCCATGCACTGCTGCAACGGTCGGCACTGGCACATCCTCGAGCGCGGCCCAAAGCTTCTCGAAACGATCCTGGTCGCCGCGCTCAGCGTAGATGACGTTCAGGTCGGCGCCAGCGCAAAAATGCCGCATCGAACTGCGTAGCAGAATCGACCGGCAGCCTTGCTTCAGCGCCTGATCGTACGCGGCCATGAGCTCAGACAGCAGGGCGTCGTCAATCAGGTTATGCGGTGGCTTGGCAAGCGTCACGACGCCGACGCTGCCATCTTTGTGGTACTCGACTGCTGACATGGCGTTTCTCCGAGAGACACGAGTAAGAGTCATTGCGACGGCCCTATCCTTCGATAGCGAGACCGGTGACGCGATCACTCCGGCGCGAACGCCAGCAGCGGTTTCACGTCGTGTGCAGCACGTTCGGTCGCCGCGAAGGCGTCGAATGCTTGATCGATCGTGTAGTGGCGTGCGGCCGGCGGCTTCAGGCGCCCAGCGGCCATCTGGTCAAGCAGCGCACGGAGTGCGTGGCCGCTTTCACTCACGCTCTTGCGTGCGAGCCAAACGTAGAGAAACCAGCCGCGGATCTCGGCTGCGGAATAGACGAGTGCCGGAGCGAAAATCGGCATCTCGAAGGCCGCCGGATCAGTCTGACGATGCGACGACAAGGCCCCGTAGACGAGCAGGCGCCCACCCGGGGCCAGTTGACGCGCAAGTGTGGCGCCAGTGCGGCCGGCGACGCAGTCGATTGCGCTCACGATGCCATCGCCGCCGGTCGCTTTCTTCAACTGCTCGGGCCAGCTCTCGTCCGCAGTGCATATCACGATGTCACCGCCAAGATCCCGGATCTCGGCCACTTGCTCGGCACGGCGGACGAGATTGATGGTGTGGAATCCCCGCATTTCCGCGATCTGCAGGACAAGGCGGCCAACCGCCGAACCAGCCGCGCTCTGGACCAGCCAGTCGCCGCGGCCGAGGCCGTGCTCGACGGTTGTCATCAGCCATGCCGTCAACGGGTTGACCAGCGCTTGTGCAGCGTCCTCGTCGGAGATACCGGGCGGCACCGGTATCGCACGTTCAGCCGGGCTGATGACCTGCTCCCGCCAGGTTCCAGGCACGTTCAGCATCACGACCCGCTCGCCGATACGCGAGCGCGGCACGTCGTTGCCCACGGCGTCGATGATGCCAACGCCTTCGGACCCTGGCGAAGCGGGCAGCTCGGGCTGACGCTGACGGGCGAATCGTCCGCGAATGACGTGCAAGTCGGAGGGATGCACGGGCGCCAGCAACATCCTCACGCGGACTTCGGAAGGCCCGGGCACCGGCTCGGGCAATTCCCTGCAGTGGATGACCTCCGACGGCTCACCGTTGCGTTCGATGATCAGTGCCTTCATGTGCGTTCTCCTTCGCTCAAGTTACGGTAGTCATCATCGCGAGGCTGCGGTTCCCCTCCAAGGTCGAATCCTGCCAATGTCAGGGTGATTTCGCGTCATGACTCAACAGCGGCGACGCCCCTACACCGGAAGCCCTTGCAAGACATCAAAGGACTTCCCACGGATCATCAAATGTGGCAAGGCACCGGGCCGCACGGCCAACGTGCCGGTTAATAGCCGATGGTGAAGCGCGCCCGCTCGTGTTCGGGCTTCTCCAGTTCATCTACCAATGCGACGGCATAGTCCTCAAATGAGATCCAGCTCTTGCCGTTCTCGTCCCGGATCACGTTATCGCCGCCTAGACGGAACTTGCCGGTGCGCGCGCCCGGACCGATTTGCAGCGGAGGGCTGAAGTAAGTCCAGTTGATGTCCGACACACGCAGCGCCGCAAATGCATTGATGTGCGATAACGCAATCGGAACGAACTGTGCAGGCCAAACGATGGAATCGATCAACTTCATCCCGGGCGCGAATTCAAGTGACCCAGAGCTACCTACGACGATCAAGCGAGGAGCATTAGCTTTCCGAACCGCGGCTATAAGCCGCTCCGTGACGTCAACCAGTTGATCGGTGTAACCGGTGTCCAAAGTGAAGCGGGCATCATTGCGAGGCGGCCCGTATGCGCTGACGACGGCGTCCGCGCCGCTGACGATATCGGCGATACGATCGACCCTCGTCAGGTCGTCCTGAACAACGGTGACGCCGGCAGGCAATGGCTTCGGCAGTTTGTCGACGTTGCGGGCGACTGCCGTCACCTCGTGCCCTCGGCTAACCAGTTCATTGAGGAGGGTACGGCCGACGCGGCCAGTCGCGGCCACGAGAGCGACTTTCATTGCGATTGGTCCTGTGGAGTTGTGTCGCTTCTTGATGGACTGCTGGCGACTATGCAGTCCTATGTCGCCCGAGAGTTGATCCATTGCTTATAGGGGGCGTTTTACATTGCTGCGCAATCAACGTAACCGACGGTTCGGTCGCTGTAGAAAAGCAAGCCGTCATACGCATTCAACAGAACCGCGCCGAGATGTGAGTGAATCAACCCTTCAGGGCGAGGATGCGGCGTGCGTCGGCCGGCGTCGCGATCTCCAGCCCCATACCCTCAAGCACTTCCCGCACCAGCGTGACTTGCTCGGCGTTCGTTTTCGCGAGTTGACCCTTGCGTAACCACAGTGAGTCCTCGAGACCGACTCGCACGTGTGAGCCCTTCGCCGCGGCCAGCGTCGCGATTGGTATCTGATTGCGCCCCGCTCCGAGCACCGACCACACGTAGTTCTCGCGCCCCAGCAGGCGGTCGGCGGTGCGACGCATATGCAAGACGTCTTCCGGATGGGCGCCGATGCCGCCCAGAATGCCGAAGACGGACTGAACAAAGAACGGCGGCTTGATGAGTCCGCGCTCGGCAAAGTGTGCGAGCGTGTACAGGTGGCCAATGTCGTAGCACTCGATCTCGAAACGCGTTCCATTCTCTTGGCACGTTCTGAGGATATATTCGATGTCGGCGAACGTGTTACGGAAAACTCGATCGCGAGAGCCCTCGAGATACGGCACTTCCCAATCGTATTTGAGCTTTGGGAATCGGTTCAGCATCGGAAACAGGCCGAAGTTCATCGACCCCATGTTCAGCGAAGCAATCTCGGGTTTGAAAGTTTCCGCAGGACGGAGCCGTTCCTCGATCGACATCGTCGCCGCGCCACCGGTGGTGATGTTGACCACTACGTCACTTCGCCGCTTGATGCCCTTGAGGAATGGCTCGAAAGCGTCCGGGGACTGGTCTGGCCGCCCTTCGGGGCCCCGCGCGTGCAGATGGACGATGGCAGCGCCAGCCTGAGCCGCGCCGACGGCGGCTTCCTCGATCTCTGCCGCTGTCACCGGCAAGAACTCCGACATCCCGGGCGTGTGGATAGAACCGGTGATTGCGCAAGTAATGATGGCTTTGTGTTCGTTCGACATGCTGCTCTCCTGTTTGAAGATCACACAAACGCCTAGCAGATCATTCGCGCGCTCGTGCAATCTATTCGAAGCACCGCGACGGAAACGTAACGCCCTCCGTTGGCCATGCGCCCGAATTGCGTGACGCGCGAGCCACCAGCAAAGACTCGTTACCAATATGCTGCCGATGCGCCCGCCGCCGAGGAAGGTCGATTTCGGTCATTGCCGGGGTGATTTGTCGCCACCGTGGGCCACGGTCGACTTCACACGTGACGGAATTTGGCCGTGTGTGTACACGCGTCAACACTTCGTCTTCCGTGCCGCCATGACGCGTGTTCGAGCAGCGCTTCGGGGCAGGAACCGGTCTCGATGCAGTCAACGGCTCGTTCAGCTATCTACCGCCGGTTGTGATGCCTGCCTGTGGGGGCAACCCGAATAGTTAAGGGGGTCATTTTCTGCCATCATGAAATAGGTTGATCTTTACGAGGAAGTGAATGGCATCGGCTTCGAAGGCCGTGGGTGGCGACGTCTTCGTGGGGCATTACGGCGGAGCTCATGCGGCGACGATGACGCTTTTCGGGCTGGACGCGCTCTTTGCCGAGATGGCCGATGAAGGCGTCTCGGCGCGGGAGGTCCTGGCCGATACGGGGGTGCACATGCGTCAACTCAGCGATCCTCGATCGCTGATTTCGCGCCATCAGAGGCTGGCCATCTACCGCAACGCGTACCGCTTGGCCAAGCGTGCCGACGTCGGTCTGCTCGCGGGCGCCCGTCAGCGAGTTAGCGACTTTGGCATTTACGGCTATGCCATTGCCAGCAGCCCTACGCTAGGTGCGGCGCTAGACCTGTGTCTCAAGCACCTCCATCAGGCAGGCCCCGTGCTGCAAATCAGTTCGAGCATCGAAGGTGATACCGGGATCCTGCGCAGCCACGATCCATGGTCCGTCGGGGACCTGCTTCCGTTCGTGGCGGAATTCTGGCGCGCCTCCATTAACTCCCTGCTCAGCCGCGTGCTCGAGGCACCGTTTCCTTCAGTCCGGATGCTCCTCCCTTATCCCGCTCCCGCACATTGGCGAGCCTATACGCAAATGTTCGGCTGTCCGGTGGATTTCGGCGCTGACGTCATGGAGTGGCACTATGACGCGAAAGCACGCGGGCGCGAATTGCCGAATGCGAACCCGATGACTGCGCTGGTTTGCGAGGACTTCTGTGAGGAGTTATTGGCCGGAGTCGAGAGCAACTCGGAACTCGTGCCCGCAATACATGCCTTCTTGGTCAGGCAGCCGGGCCGATTCGAGAACATCGATGCTTTAGCCGAGCGCTTCGGCATGTCAGTGCGCACACTACACCGCAGGCTTGCGGCTGAAGGTACTTCGTATCAGGCGATCCTGGACGAGGTCCGCCTTCGGCTGGCAAAACAATATCTCGCTCAGACGACGTTGACGATGGAGCAGATTGCGGAGCGGCTGGGGTTCTCTGACGCGTCCAACTTCCGCAAGGCGTTCAAGAAGTGGACAGGCACCGTGCCCAGCGACCAGAGACCCGCGCAGCCGGTCGCACCACGGTAGCCGATTGGCGGGACCCGCAGGTGATAATGCGTGGCCTTGCGCGCGGTTTTGCTCATATGTCCGGGGGAAACTGTCAAGAGGCCCGGGATGAGAATTCACTTCACGACGACCTCCGGCACGCGGGGTACGTGCGAGGTCCTACGGTCGGTCGTCGCCACCAGCGCCGCCGGAATTCCCGGGAAACCATGAATGGCGGAAAGCAGCCGGAGTCGAACCGACCAAGGAGCGTCTGACGCCCCCTACTGGATTTGAAGTCCAGCCGCACCACCGGATGCGAATGCCTTCCCCTGAGAAAAAACGCGTGCCTACGCCGTGCTATCAAGCCAACCGCTGTCGCGGCGCAGGAGATGAAGATCGCGGTGGAAGCGAGTATACCCAACGCGATCGAAGAACTCGAGAATCTGGATCGCGCGCTTGCGGCCGAGCCCCGTCGCGTCGCGGAACGCCGCCGCATCGACGCCGCCCGCCCGCGCGTGCGCGAGTTGAGCGACGAGCAACGCGAGTTCCCGCATCACGTCCGCGTGATAGAACAGATCGCGCACGACCTGATGCACGTCGCCGCGCCGCGCGAGCTTGCGCAACAGCGCGCGCACGGCCGCTTCGGCCGCGCCGGTCGTGCCGGCAAGATCGCGCACCCACGGCGGATCGAAACGCCCGGCCCTGACGAGCGGCAGCAGCGTTTGCGCGAGCGCTTCCTCGCGCGCATCGAGACGCACCACATGCGACGGCAGATGCAGCCATGGGCCGCTTCGCGCAATGTCGCCGCCTTCGATCAGCGCGTCGACCAGCGCGCGCCACAGCACGTCGCCGACGAGCGGCGCGACCATCCGCCGCAACCTCGCGGCATCGAGCCCCTGCTCGTCCGGCATCCGCTCGTGATACGCGCACAGCGTCTCGATCGCCTTTTCCTGCAGCGCCCGCCAGTGCGTGCGCGCGATCACCCAGCCGTCGTTCGACGCGGCACCATGCTGGCCGATCGCCAGCGCATCGTCCGGCAACGTCAGCGCATCCGGCGCGAAACCGGTCAGGTGCGTGAGCGTCGCGCGCGGAATGCCGAGCGGCGCCTCGGCGAGCAGCGCATCGAGCCGCCGCTCGTCGAGCCACGCCGCGAGCGCATCGAGCCATGCGCGGCGCGCCGGTGTGCGGCGCTTGCGCGCGGGCCCGAATGGATCGAGCACGCGCCCGCCGCCGACCGTACGTGTCGCCTGCGGATTGCGCACGATGTAGCGGTCGCCCGGCAGCGCGAACACCGGTTCGTCGAACACCAGCTGCACGCGCATCCGTTGCCCTGCCGCGAGCGCATCGCCGTCGAGCAACGCGACATGCGCGACCCGATGCAGCGTGCCGAGATGGACGTGCAGCGGCGCCCAATGCGTGAGCGTCACGCCGGCATCCGCGAGCAACGTCAGCTCGACGTCGAGCCGCGGCGACGTCGCGGCGAGCCGCGCATCGGCAACCGTATCGCCGCGCGCGATGTCCGCCTTGTCGACGCCGGCGAGATTCAGCGCGCAGCGCTCGCCCGCGTGACCGACGTCGACGGCGCGATTCTGCGCATGGATGCTGCGCACGCGCGCCGCGTCGCCGGTGCGCACGATCGCGAGCGTGTCTCCGGTCGTCACCCGGCCCGCAAACGCGGTGCCGGTCACCACCGTCCCCTGTCCCGCCAGCGTGAACACGCGATCGACCGCAAGCCGAAACAGCCCGTCGTCCCGGCGCGCGCGCGATGCAATCGCGACGTCGAACAAATGGCGCTTCAGCGCCGCGACGCCTGCATCGTCCGCGATGGTCGCGCAAGTATCGAAGATCGGCGCGCCGGCCAGCGTCGAATCGTGCAGCCACGCGGCGATCTCGTCACGCACCTGCGCACGGCGCGCGGCGTCGACGCGATCGCATTTCGTCAACGCGACTGCGCCATGCGTGACGCCGAGCAGTTGCAGGATCGCGAGATGCTCGCGCGTCTGCGGCATCACGCCGTCGTCGGCTGCGATCACGAGCAGCGCGAAGTCGATTCCGCATGCACCGGCCGCCATCGTATGAATCAGCTTCTCGTGCCCCGGCACGTCGATCAGGCCGAGCACGTCGCCGTTGTCGAGCGGCGCATACGCATAGCCGAGCTCGATCGAGATGCCGCGCGCCTTCTCTTCCTTCAGACGATCGGTATCGACGCCCGTCAGTGCGCGCACCAGCGTCGTCTTGCCGTGATCGATGTGTCCCGCGGTGCCAACGATCATGCAGCCGGCCCCGCGATGCTTGCGCATTGCGCGACGAACGCCGCTTCGTCGGCGGCCTCGAGGCAGCGCAAATCGAGCCGGTGCACGCTGTCGGAGACGCGCCCGAGCACGGGCCGCGGCAA